>NZ_BRLB01000027.1 GCF_027923465.1 Vallitalea longa | reverse complement strand
TACCGTAAGGTAGTAAGACCCCTTGAAGACTACAAGGTTGATAGGTCGGAGGTGTAAGCATGGTAACATGTTCAGCTGACCGATACTAATAGGTCGAGGGCTTGACCAAGGAAATATGTTTGAACCTAAGGGTTTGAATGTATAAGAAGTCAAGCTAAGAGTTAAGATGTATAAGTTATATAGTAGTTATTTGCTTAGGTTGATTGATAGTTTAATTAGTAATAAGAAATCAATGTGTTGTTTGTTTTTAATCTAGGGGCATAGTTCAGCTGGTAGAACGTCGGTCTCCAAAACCGAATGTCGTGGGTTCAAATCCTGCTGCCCCTGTTTTGGCCCAGTGGTTCAGTTGGTTTAGAACGCCGGCCTGTCACGCCGGAGGTCGAGGGTTCGAGTCCCTTCTGGGTCGTTTATTAAAAAATTATTTATATATTATTCCCAGGGCGCATAGCTCAGCTGGGAGAGCACCTGCCTTACAAGCAGGGGGTCACAGGTTCGAGCCCTGTTGCGCCCATTAAATTAAAGCTAAATATTGTGGCGGAGTAGCTCAGATGGCTAGAGCATACGGTTCATACCCGTAGTGTCAACGGTTCGACTCCGTTCTCCGCTACTAGAAACTTATAACTTAATTGTTATAAGTTTTTTTAGATTACAAATAATTTACCCTATGAAGTTTCTTTTTTCCTTATACAATAACATATACTTATTAACGACTAAGACTTTGATATACAAATTTATTTTCTTAGTTGGATTAGTACTTAAGTGCATTATATATTAGTTTAATGGATATAATAAATATAATATTGGAATATTATTACATTAAAATTTTTAGGAGTGGTAATTATGCCTTTCATTCTAAAACCAATAGTTCTATATGTTGTAGCTATTATTCTTCTTAGGATTACAGGAAGAAGGTCTTTGGCCCAAATGACTATAGCACAAACAGTTATGGTTATATCTATTGGTGCAATAATTGTAGAACCTTTTGCTGATAAAGATGTTGCTAAAACGATAATAGCAGCGTCTATTTATATTCTGTTATTATTGATATTTGAATATTTAGAGTTTCATTTCCATGGTTTTGAGAAATTAGCTGTTGGAAAAGAAGTGATAATTATAAAAGATGGAAATTTTGTACCCGAAAATCTTAAAAAGCTTAAAATAACAAAAACTGAGATAATGACTAGAGTTCGTCAAGAAGGGATTCCTAATCTTAATTATATTGAAAAAGGAACCCTAGAACCCAATGGACAATTTGGCTTTATACTAAAAAGAGGAGCTGAGCCAATTAGGGTTCAGGATATAGAATATATTGTAAATTCGATCCTATTAGAAAAACATCTAATAGATAAACCGATTGATCTAGTTGAAGAATTAAAGAAACAGCATCTATAGATATATTAAATATAGTTAAACCTATATAAGGTAATCATAGTAATAAGTATAAAAGAGAAATAAACGGTTATAGTTAAGCAGATTTGATTAAAGCTCAGATTGATTTCTCTAATAGTATTGAATAATTTAATTTTTTTATATAAAAACTTATAGAATAATAGACCTATTATAATACTGATTATATAGAGAATGCTTTTAATCAAATATCCATTAAAAGTTATGTTAAGATCAATATTGAACAATATCTTTATGAAACTAATTCCTAATATACCCCCTATAAAACAAAGAGTACCTAATAAAAATATTATGAATTTTTGATTTAAGGGAGGGGAATGTTTTTTTCCGACATATGGACCTCTAAACATATTAAGGTATTTTAGAAAACATAAAATAGTACCAAGATTGATGAAAATTAATCCATAGTCCAATAAACCACTATAACTTCCTTCTTGAATCAAGTATTTAGATATGCTTCCGTTAAAAAATGGAGCTCCAGTAATCCCTAGAATAGCAATAAATATGAAAGTACTTATAAATGGCATTCGCTTAAAGACACCTTTTATCTGGCGTATATCCCTCGTTCCATACTCTTCAATAATAATTCCCGCAGTAATGAATAATATTGATTTGAAGATTGCATGATTAATTATGTGGTATATACTACCCCAATAACTGTAAGTATTATTAAGGCATAAACCAAATATAATTAAACCTATTTGACTTATTGTGGAGTATGAAAGTATTAATTTTATATCGGTTTGTGAAACAGCAAATATAAATCCTACAACAGCAGTTAAAAATCCAAAAATCATAAAAATTATACTAGTATCAAATGCAGGTGAGAACATGTTTTGTATTCTTATGAAGATATAAATTCCACATTTTACATAAAGCCCTGATAAAATGGCTGATACGATGGAAGGGGAGGAATGTGTTCCATGAGCTCTTGGTAACCAACTGAATAATGGCATAATGGCTGATTTCAGGCTAACAGCTGTTATGATTAGACAATAAGGTAAAATTAAAGTTTTTGTATCATTGATTTTATTCATATTTGTGTATATGAGTTCAATGTCAAGAGTACCAAATATTTTATATATATAGCCTATCCCTATAAGGAAAAAGGTCATAGCAACTATATTAATTAACAGATACAGCATACCGTCATAGATTGAACGACTGTCTTTTTTGAACATAATAATAATACTTACGACAATAGTCGATACTTCAATAAGTACATATAGATTAAATAGGTCCATTGACAAGAATATACCATTCATCAAACCTTGTAGAATCAAGAATAAAAAAAGAAATAGATTGTTCACATATTTCTTTTGGTAATTATGTATTATCATACATGTAAAAAGAAATATTGTAAGCATTACTAAAACAGAAGATATTTTGTCAGCATTTAGTGATATACCTACACCAGCTTTATAATTTCCTAGTACACATGATATATTATTGTTCATTTTTACATAAGTAAAGTTAACTATACTGAAAGTAAAGAGTATTAACTGACTTATTAGTATAAATATTTTATTATATTTTGTTCTGAAAAGATAAAAAATAGATGCTATTATTATCGGTAATAAAATGAAAATGTAAAGGGGTATCATATATTCTCTCCTCTTTTTTTAGTAGCTTTGTGCCAGTTTGTTGTACCATAACGATGGTAGAGTGTTATAAACATTGTTAGGCTGACTGCAGTTATAGATATACCTATTACTACTGCTGTAATCATTAATGCTTGGGGTAGAGGGTCAGAGGTTACTTTTTCTATATTTTCACCTATAGGTGGGATAGAATTTTTTGTGTAGTTGATAGTTAAAAAGAACAATATAATACCAGACTGAATTATTCCCATAGAAATAACAGATTTTATAATATTACGTCTGGCTAAAAGACCGTACATACCTATGAAAAATAGTGCTACACCTATTGTTTCACCATTTATGATATTATCCATTTAATTCAACCTCCTTTCTTCTACGTTACGTACAGCTATCTGCTTTCAAAAAGTACAAATCTAAAGAAAATAATACTTAATCCACAATAGACTTTTGTTGCAATCAAGATATTCATTGAAACAAGATAGATTCTATTAATTAATGTATTAGTTGTTCCATTCATATAAAGAATGAATATAACTACTATCAATAATATACATAGAAATAAAACTTTCTCTATCTTCTGTAATTTCCATAGAGAAATTTCTATCTCAGGATTAATGATATATTGAATTATAAAGGTAGAGCTCATGATAGCACCACCTTGAAATCCTCCTCCTGGTGTATTGTGACCATATATAGTTATATATATACCAAATAAGAATATAATGGGATATAGTATACCTAATGACTTAATGAGCAGTTCAGATCTGCTTCTCATTTCAGTTGACCTCCTTGTACTTAGTACTAATAATCTCCCTCATGCCTTGAAAAATATATTATACCAATTATGCTTATTAATAATAGTAATGTTTCAAATATAGTATCAAATACTCTATAATTAAGATATATAGAAGTAACAACGTTAACGCTTCCAGTTTCATCTAAACTATTATCAACATAATAGTTCAATACCTCTGTTGAATTATCAAGAGGAACAATATCAAGTGATATACATATTAAAAAGACAATCAATAAAAATATTGCTAGTAATTTTCTTCTCATAACAATGTATCTCCTTCATTTTCTATTAGATAATCATAAGTAACTTCAATATTTGTAGTATCACCAATATATTTAATCAAATCATCAAAATGGTAATTTGATTTGTCACCATATACAGTTATAGTATCAGAACTATGAAGAACTATAATATCATAAGGATAATCATTAACTATGTCTTCAATGCTTTTGTTGGAATTAACTATATCCAGTTCCAATTCTTTTTCATAAGAATATTTTGCTAAAGTCTTACATAAATCATTTTTCTGTATATAATATGATTCCTGTGATTCCATAATATAGTACACTCTAAAGACTTTATATTTATTTAATGCGACAAGATAAATGATAGTTGATAATGTACTGCCGATAACTGCTTCTGCAATAGCGACATCTGGTGCTTGATAAAGTAGATAACAAAAAGAACAAAGTAATGAGAATACACAGAGATATACGATAGCCCTTCTCAATGTATTAGTTTGTACTGCAAGTATTGCTAAGACCACTAACAACAGTAAAGCGATTTCTAACACTAATTATCATCTCCTATTCTTAAACCACTAATATTTGCATTTCGAGCAATAGTGTGGGTAGCTAAAGGATTCAAAAAAAGCATAAGTAAAAGTATAAGTATTATTTTAAGACTAAAAAAACTTATGCCTTTTATAAAAATAACACCTATAATAATAGTTATAAATGAAGCAGTATCAATAATTGATGATACTAAAACACGAGAATAAAAATTCTTGAATTTAAGTAATCCGATTAGGCCTATAAGCATAAATATTAATCCTATAGAGATAATAATATAGCCTATAATCTCAAACATCAAATTTTCCCCTTTCCTTTTACAAATCTTGATATAAAAATAATGCCTATAAATCCAAATAGAGTATAAACTATAGCGATATCCAGTAAATACGGTAAATCAAACAATATAGAAAAAATAAGTATCAATAATATGATTTTTGCAGAAAAAAGGTTAAGACCTAAAAGCCTATCCCATATGGTTGGACCTTTTACTATTATTATTATGCTTATAATTGACATTATTAATAAAAATGAAAAAAAATAGTATATCAATGTTTCACTCCTTTACTAAGTGCATTTACTAATGATTGATTTACAATCTTGTTGGATTCTTCTGGATATGTAGTTAATATCAATAGCTTATTACCTTTTCTGTTAACTGTAACAGTACCTGGAGTTAGAGTTATTGCATTAGCTAAAAAAAATATTGACCAATCGTTATTTAACGATGTTTTAATAGGTACTAACCTAGGATTAATATTTGAAGTAAAAATTAATTTGAACATTTTGAATGTCGATATATAGATATCGATAAATAATATGAACATGAATTTAAGAAAATTGAAAAAGGATACATTCAGGCTATGTAGATATTGGGCACCACCTGGTATATGACAACCTAAAAAAATAGCAATAGATGAAATAACTAATCCTATAATTATTGCATGGATAGAAAAACTGCCACATAAAATGCACCATATGAAAGTCAAAAATAAAGTAAATATTTTATGATTAATGATGTATTTCAAATTATTCCTCCTTAATATTTATTTGCTTGAAGACACTCTTATAATAACAAAAAGTTGTAATATTTTCAATATAATTATTTGAATTAATTTTATAAATTATATCAATTATCTTATTATATTAATAGTATGGTTTAATTTATTTAGGTATATGTATTATTAGCTTTATATTTATTGGTTCTATTATATTGATATAAGCCCAATTCTATGTAATGTCATCATTGTTATAAGTATGGCTGAAAAATAAACAGTTATAGTTAAGCATATCTGGTTAAAACTTAAATTAATTTCTCTGATATGATTGAATATTTTTATCTTATTATAGATAAATTTATAGAATAGTATACCGAGAATGATACTAAATATGTACAATATGCTTTTGATTAGATAACCATCAAATGTAATAAGTAAACTAATATTGAAAAGTAATTTGATTAACCTAATACCAAATATACCTCCTAAAAAACATAATGTCCCTAGCAGCGATATAGCAATTTTTTGATTGATCGGTGGAGAATATTTTTTACCCGTATATGTACCCTTAAACATACTAAGATATTTGACAAACGATAAGATAGTGCCAAGATTAATGAATATTAATCCATAATCGAGTATTCCGCTATAACTTCCTTTTTGAATTAAATATTTTGATATGCTTCCATTAAAAAATGGAGCCCCAGTAATACCTAATATAGCTATAAAAGTATATATACTAACAAAAGGCATTCTTTTATAGACTCCTCTTATCTGCCTTATATCTCTTGTTTCATATTCTTCGATAATGATACCCGCTGTTAAAAATAAAACGGATTTAAAAATAGCATGATTGATAATATGATATATACTGCCCCAATGACTATATATATCGTTAAGACTAAGTCCGAATATAATTAAACCAATTTGACTTATAGTGTGATATGAAAGTATTAATTTTATATCAACCTGAGAGAGTGCAAATATGAATCCTATTACTGCTGTTAAGAATCCCATAATAAGAAAAATGGTATTTGTATCAAATGCAGGTGAAAATAAATTTTGAAATCTAATAAACAGGTATACACCACATTTTACATATAATCCAGATAATATGGCTGATACGATTGATGGAGAAGAATGTGAACCATGAGCTCTAGGTAGCCAACTGAATAAAGGCATTATTGCTGATTTTAGACTTACAGCTGTAATTAGAAGACTATAAGGTAATATTAGTGATTTAGTATCTTTGACTTTATGCATATTGTCATATATAGTGGTGAAATCTAAGTAACCAAAAATCTTATACATATAGCCAGTTCCCAGAAGGAAAAAAGTCATAGCAACAATGTTTATGAACAAATAGATCATTCCATCATAAATAGAGCTACTATCTTTTTTGAACATGATAAGTATACTAACAACAAGGGTAGACACTTCAATAAGTACATATAGATTAAATAAATCCATTGATAAAAAAATACCATTTATCAATCCTTGTAGAATTAGAAATAAGAATAAGAATAAATTATTCATATAATGTTTGTTAAAATTATATATGAGCATACATGTAAATAGAAAAATTACAAGCATAACGAACACAATAGATATTGTATCAGCTTCCAATGCTATTCCAATACCTTTTTTATAATTGCCAATTACACATGAGAGTTTAGAATTATACTTAACAAAAATAAAATCTATAATGCTACAAGAAAATAGTATTAGCTGACAAATAAGTATGATGATATTATTATACTTAGTTTTAAATATATATGAAATAGTTGCAATCATAATAGGTGATAAAATAAAAACATAAAGGGGTATCATAGATTCACTCCTCTTTTTTTATAGATGCTGTCATCATCAAATCTTTAAGTAATGAGTATGAATTGCGCTATGAATCAAATGCTACTGAAAAGAGGAGTATTGTATTTTACTCCTAACTAAGAAGTCAAAAAATGCTTATATAACAATTAGGTTTTATTAGGTATTGATTTAGGATTAATATTTGGGTAGACGAATATTAATAGATATAAATTATCAATAATAATATAATTTTAGAATTTAAAGAATTAATATATATATGTATTAAGGAATATTATAAAGAACTTATTTACTAATATTTCAAAGTATTTCCCCTTATATAATAACAAAAACTTAAAAACTTTTCAATATAATGAAAGAATACAGAATTAAGATCGCTTTTTATTATATGGTAATGCAACGGTTATAATTAAAATTATTAATTGCATCTGTACATAACTTTACATATTGTTAGCAATGTGTTATATTTAGAAAAATATTAAATTATATTATATTTATGATGGGTGGTTTATATGAATAACATTATTGATTCAATAGAAGAAAATCCTATAATCGCAGCAATTAGAGATCGTGGAGATATTGATTCAGCTATAGATTCTTCTGTATCTACTGTTTTTTTATTATATACAGATATTTTTAATTTAAAAACCTTAGTTGATAAAATAAAAAATAAAGGTAAAAAAGTATTTGTTCATATGGATATGATTGAAGGTATGGGTAAAGATAATAAAGCTATTGATTACATAGCACAAGTAATAAAACCTGATGGTATTATAAGTACTAGAAGTAATCATATAAAATATGCGAAAGAAAAAGGATTGTTTACCATCCAAAGGTTCTTTTTAATTGATAGCCTATCTTTTAAAACTACAGTAAAAACAGTAAAATCTGTTAAGCCAGATATGATTGAAATTATGCCTGGGATCATTCCTACAATTATTCAAAGACTAAGTAGCCAATTAGCTGTTCCTATAATAGCAGGAGGATTAGTAGGTTCTAAGGATCAAATAATATCAATATTGAAGGTAGGAGCATTAGGTGTATCTGTGGGAAGAAAAGATTTATGGAATCTATAATAAACAGTATTGAATAGTATAAATAATTCCCCTTTTTCTATTATTTTATAAAATATTGTAAAAGTATATACGATTCATAATATTGGTCTGTTGGATATTGAGTCGATTTTGTTGATGTGTTATAATATATATGTTATAAAATAATTGCAAAAGGGGAAAAGATTATGAAAAGACTAAAATGTTTTTTAATCTGCACTTTGACTCTAGTTATTATGACATATCCTTTAACACAAACTTATTCACAAGCATCTGTATCTGATCAAAGTAATAATCAAATATACACCTATAGTCGTCAGCTAAAAAAATTTATACCTGATAATGAATATGAACTAAATGATTTATCAATACCTAACAAGATACCTAATTGGAGAAAATTGACTATTGATGATAAAGAATATTCATTAAAAATAGTAAGTTGCAAAAAGAATGTAGCAGAATCCAATAACATGCCATATACTCAGATGGATAAAGTTATGACTATAGCAAATGGACAAACTCAATCTGTTAAGAATGTTGATGGCTATACTACAACTCATATGACTTCAAATGTCAAGAAGCATAATGACTCATTTTCTTTTGGTGTTGGTGTGGCTGGAAATAAAGAAAATGCTTTTGCTGAAAAATTAGTACAAAAAATAGGAGCTTTTAATTTTGACCTCACCACTGAATTTACAAATAGTTATAAAACAACTGATACAAAAAGAAAAGTTGAAAAAGAAGTAATAACAGAATCAACTACTTATTCGGTTCCAAATTGGGCAAAAGGATGCAATGGCATAGATTGGTATACTTTCAGTAAAATGGAAGTATATGATATGGTTGTTGAGTTAAGGGAAGAATTTACTACAGATAATCCTATAAAAGGATATACAGATTTAATTGATACTGATTTCTATGTTGATTATGACATAAATCCTAATGGCAGATTAAGATGTAGACATTGCAATCAGATTGTTGATGTTGGACCAGGTAGTTTGGTAGGTTATCATGTGATATTTGCAGATGGAAGAGTTGAACATTTCGCTGATTCATATTTTAAATTTGCATGTATGACTAATGGGTATAAGCCATATAATTCAAATAGGTCAACTACAATATCATTCAAATATTATAGACCTGAAATAAAAGGAGGACCTTTTGCATGGCATATGGACCAGCCCAATACATTAGATGTAAGTCATCCTATTGAACTAATACCAAAAGGAACAGAAGAGACTATAGTTTGTGGAGATAGAACGTATCTATATCGAGTATTAGAATCAAACTTGCAACAACCCTATTACAGTAATTTGCCTGGAGAACAAACAGGGATGGTAATGGATGGAACAGAAACAACCAAAATAGTATTTAATGAAAATTCTTATAAAACATCTTTTGAAAAAGTAACTTCCCAAACTAATAAAACTTCATGGGAAGTTAAAGTAAAATTACTTAAATGGCTAAGTTTAAGTGGAGGAGGAAATCACTCTAATGAAACCATTGATACTACATATGATGACGAAGAAAGAGTAAGACAATTATATGAAGAAACAAATTTCAAGTTTCCTGAAGAATACAAACAAGAGTATAAATGTATACAAGTGTATGATACAGTAGATGTATTTGTATTTAGAGTCAAGTGTGAAGTCATTCCTTATATGACTAATGGTGAGTTGGATTTTAGTAATAAAGATATTATTACTCTAGATATAGAAAAAGAATTTCCTAAGCGTTATAGCAAACCTAGTAAATTATAGTTAGATATGTACTAGTCATATATACAAAAATAAAAAGCTTTATTTGTAATATATAGTTTTTTGAATTCCCTCTTTTAATTTAATTAGTTTTGTAGTATAATGAATTTAGATATTAAATTAAATAATAATTACATACAATAGTTAAATTTAAGTGTAGGAGATTAGGAGTCACATTTAAATAGAGATTAACTCTATTTGAACGTGGCTTTTTTTGCTTTCCTGATTATTTTTTCTTGTGTGTTTCTTATTTCTTAATCAAAATTACATAAAAATATATGGAGGTCTTAGTATGATTTATGATATTTGTATTATAGGTGCAGGTGTTACAGGTTCTTTGATAGCACGAGAATTATCTAAATATGATATTAAATTATGTCTTATTGACAAAGAATCAGATGTAGCTATGGGGACCAGCAAAGCAAATAGTGCAATTGTGCATGCTGGTTATGATGCAAAACCAGGCAGTCTAAAAGCTAAGCTTAATGTTAGAGGTAATGAAATGATGGATGATATTACAGAAAAACTCTATGTGCCTTTTAAGCGAATAGGTTCTTTTGTATTAGCTTTTGATGATGATGATATGGAACAACTTAATACACTATATGAATATGGAATTCAAAATAATGTACCAGATTTAAGAATACTAAATATAGAAGAAATTCTTAAGATGGAACCTAATATATCTGATAAAGTTATTGGGGCACTTTATGCACCGACTGCTGGAATTATATGTCCATATGAATTAACTCTTGCCGCAGCAGAAAATGCAGTTGACAATGGGGTTGAGTTGATTCTAGATTGTTCTGTTAATGATATTGATAAAACAGATGATAATTTTATTTTGGACACGACTCAAGGCAAAATTAATAGTAGGTACATTATAAATGCAGCAGGTGTTTATAGTGATAATATATCTTCTATGGTCGGTGATGACAGTTTCCAAATCAATCCTAGAAAAGGTGAGTATCTTCTACTTGATAAAAGACAAGGTGACGTTGTAAACAAAGTTATATTCCAGCCACCTACTGTATTAGGTAAAGGTATATTGGTAACTCCAACTGTTGATGGTAACCTACTTCTTGGACCAACAGCAGAAAATATTATGGATAAAGATGATATCGCCACAACAAGTATAGGTTTAAATAAGGTAATAGAAGGTGCAACCAAATCTATTCCGACAGTTAATACTAGAGATGTTATAACTTCTTTTGCAGGTCTTAGAGCTTCATCTAATATTGGTGATTTTATTATTGAAGAAGCAAAGAAAGTTCAAGGATTGATTAATGTAGCAGGAATAGAATCACCAGGACTTTCAGCAGCTCCAGCTGTCAGTGAATATGTTGTAGAAATTCTAAAATCAATGGATATAGAATTAATTAAGAAAGATGAACACATACCTAGAAAACCAGTTTATAGATTCCGTGAAATGGATGAAAAAGCAAGAGTGGATCTAATAAAACAAAATCCTCTTTATGGCAATATTATTTGTCGTTGTGAAACAATTACAGAAGGAGAAATCGTTGATTGTATCCATCGTTCTATAGGAGCGAGTAATCTAGATGCAGTGAAGAGAAGAACAAGAGCAGGTATGGGAAGATGTCAGGGAGGTTTTTGTACACCAAGAGTTGTAGATATAATTGCTAGGGAACTCAATATTTCTAAAGATGAAGTAACCAAAATGGGTGGAAAATCAAAAGTTCTTGTTGGTAAAAGCAAGTAATTATATATATGTAAATATGGATTTTAATACTAAAATGAGGTGAATAACATATGAACACAGTTGATTTAGTTGTTATTGGTGGAGGACCAGCAGGAATGGCTGCTGCTATTGAAGCATATAAAAATGGTGTTAATGATATTTTGATTATTGAAAGAGATAATGAGCTAGGAGGAATTTTACAGCAATGTATTCATAATGGTTTTGGGCTTCATATTTTCAAAGAAGAATTGACGGGACCTGAATATGCAGATAGATTTGCGAAAGAAGTAGGAAAATTAGGAATTACATTTAAATTGAAAACTATGGTATTGAATATAAGTGAAGATAAAGTTGTTACTGTTGTCAACTCTACTGATGGATTGCTTAATATTAAGGCAAAAGCAATTGTTCTTGCTATGGGATGTAGAGAAAGGACAAGAGGAGCACTTAACATTCCTGGTCTCAGACCAGCAGGTATCTATACAGCAGGTGCAGCTCAAAGATTTGTTAATATGGAAGGCTATATGCCAGGTAAAGAAGTAGTAATCTTAGGTTCTGGAGATATAGGACTTATCATGGCTAGGAGAATGACTTTAGAAGGAGCTAAAGTTAAAATGGTATGCGAGTTATTACCATATTCTGGAGGGCTTACAAGAAATATCGTACAATGTCTTAATGACTATGATATTCCTTTGAAACTAAGTTATACAGTTGTAAATATTCATGGAAAAGAACGTTTAGAGGGAATTACTATTGCACAGGTTGATGAAAACAGGAGACCTATAGAAGATACTTATGAATATGTTAAATGTGATACTTTATTGTTATCAGTTGGACTTATCCCAGAGAATGAACTTTCTCGTGATTTGGGTATTAAGATGGATAGAGTAACTTCTGGTCCTGTTGTCACAGAGTCGATGGAGACTTCTGTAGAAGGAGTATTTGCTTGTGGTAATGTTGTTCATGTGCATGATTTGGTAGATTTTGTTACTGCCGAGAGCAGGCTGGCTGGACGTTGCGCTGCTAGATACATTAAAGGAAATAATAAGGTGAACAATGAATGTACAATTAAAACAGTTGCAGGTAATGAAATTAGATACGTAGTTCCTCATTTAATTAATAAAGAATTAGTTCAAGATGAGAATAAACTTTATTTTAGGGTAGTTGATGTTAAGAAGAAAGTCAATATAGTCTTAAAGTCAAAAGATAAAGTTATTTATTCTAAGAAAAGGCCAAAGGTAGCTCCTGGAGAGATGGAAAGTATCCAGTTAACCAGCAAAATATTAGATGCTATGGCAGACGGTGAAGATTTAGTAGTTATGCTAGAGAATCAGTAATTCTTTATTATGAAATGGAGGTATAAGATATGATCGAGAAAAGAAAATTAGTTTGTATTGCATGTCCTATTGGATGTAATATTACAGTTACTTTAGAAAATAATGAAGTAATAAAGGTTGAAGGAAACACTTGTAAAAGAGGAGAGATGTATGCAAAAACAGAGTGCACTAATCCTACTAGAATATTAACCACTACTATGAAAGTGCGTAATGGCAGACTTCCAGTAGTTTCTGTAAAATCGGATAAACCATTACCCAAAGAATCATTATTAGATTGTATGAAAATGGTAAATGATGTGGTTTTGGAAGCTCCTATGAAGATAGGGGATGTAGCGATTAGAGATATAGTTGAAGGTGTGAATATAGTTCTTACTAGGGATATTGATAAAGCGTTATAGGTTATAAATGTATTAAGTCAATTAATGAAGTAGTATAAATAAAATAGTGGAACATATCTTGAATTACAACAAGATATGTTTTTTTGTTTTTTTCTACATTTTTTGTACTTTTTATAATAATTGATTAATAAATATTTTATAATGTTATTATACTATAATTAATTATTTTTATGCTTTAAATCCAATGAAAAGTGACATTTTAATAAATTGTTATTAACATTTCATTATTATAAATAGAAATACTATAATTAATATTGAAAATATACCATACATAATATATAATATATAACATATATAAAAATAATGTGTTATTAAGTCTAATGATATATAAATAAAAAAATAATAATAAAAAAAGATAGATAATAAAATAATATAATATATATAATATTATTTAAAATACATATAAAACTGTATAATTTATAAATATAATAATACATCAAATTCAAAAATAAAAATTAACAGGGGTTGATTGGAAAGTGGATAAGATAAAGAAGTACTTGATATATGCTAAACCTTATTACAAATATTATGTTATTATATTATATCTTATTGTGCTAGGTTCTGTCATTAGTTTAGTATATTCAATAGTAATAAAAGTAGTTATTGATAATGTGCTTATAAAACAGGAGTACTATTTATTAGGTACGATTGCTTTAATGCTGGTAATCAGTCAGTTAATAAGCACTATAATCAATTATAGTAATGGTATGTTTAATACTTTCATTAATCAAAAAATATCAATTACAATCAAACAAAAGTTAGTTGATTACATTCAGAAAATAAAATTAAATGATATTAATATTATTAATACAGGTGATCTTACTAGTAGAACAAAAAATGATATAAATACTATCACACAATTCTTAACAACATCAATTATCACGATAATAACTAATATTTCTAATTTGATCGTCTATTTTTTTGTAATGTTTTATATAGATAAGAAATTAACACTGATAGCTTTATTTTTTGGAATCATTCAATTGTACATATCCAAAAAATTTTCTAGTAAAATTAAAACCAATAGACTAAATCTTAGGAAAAAAGATGCAGAGCATTTGAGCTATTTAACACATTTATTTACTAATCTTAAATTTTATAAAAGCTTTAATAAAATAAAATATAATAATAGTAAATATATTAAATTATTAAAAAACATTAAAGTATTAAAATTTAAAGAGTTTTTTATACGTTATTTATACGGTACAAGCATATCTTATATTTCTTTTTTAGGCTCTATTACTATATTAGGACTAGGAATTTATGAAATAAGTCAGGGGAAAATGTCGGTAGGTACACTCTTTGTATTTGATGGACTGACAGAAAAATTCTATCAATATGCTAACAGTATGGTGGATTTCAATATTGAATTTCAAAATGCATGTGTGTCAATAGAAAGAATTGATACTGTATTCCAATTAAAAATGGAAGACTATGATGAACCAAGTATACAACCAAGTATACAATATACAGAAAGCGAATCAAATGCGGAAACCAATTTGCAAGAAAACTATATTCAATGTAAAGAAGATAATAGAGGACTAATATCAATTTCCAATATGTCATTTAATTATGGTAAAAAGACAATATTGAATGATATTTCATTAGTGTTGAATTCTAAAAAAACTTACATAATTGTTGGACCAAGTGGTCAGGGAAAGACTACTATTGCTAGTCTATTAACTAAATTTCAAGAGCCAATTAAGGGGAATATCAGATATCATAACATGGATATCAAAACATTAAGTGTTAATAAGCTAAGGGAGAGAATTACTTATATTATCCAAGAAAGTGTAATCCTCAATGATACCATAAGAGAAAACTTATTATTAGGTAATGAAAATGTAGATGCTGAAAAATTCTCAAGAGTTTGTAAAATTTGTCATATAGAGGATTTCGTGAACAATTTAAAAGATAGGTATGAAACGTTAATAGGAGAGAAAGGTATTCAATTATCAGAGGGTGAAAAACAAAGAATATCCATAGCAAGAGGATTGTTTAGAAACTCAGAAATCTATATATTTGATGAAATAACAAGTAATCTCGATAAACGATTAGCTATCGATATAATACGAGGTATACAGATGGAATTAAGTAATAAGATAAAGATATATATTACACATGACATTAGTCTATTAGCTGACAAGGGAGAGATTATTATTCTGAATAATGCAGAGATCGAAGATATAGGTCTACATGAAACACTATTAAAAAAGAATAAATTTTATCAACATATCTATTTGAAAGGGGATAAACAAATTGTATAGCAGGAATATGGTGAAATATGCTTGGTTAGGAACTGTTTTTGCTACAGCTCTATTTATTGTTTTTTTAACTATATTATTGGGAGTAAAGCTTTCACAGTCCATAGAAGTTGATGGTGAGTTTATGCTAATTGATAATAAAAGTTTTTTTAGTTTTTATTGTATAGATAATAGTTCAATAGAATTGGAGATAAGTGATAAAGTGGAGATATTATTAGATGAAGGTATAAGCTATCAAGGCGAAGTATTTAATTATGGTGAAGTAGAATATTCAGTGCCAGAAGGTAATTTGAATCAATATATTATATCTTTAGATGATAAGGTAGAATTCACAGATGAGATGGAGCAATGCAATGTCCAAATAAGTAAAAACTATAAGAACTGGATGAATATTCTTTTAAACTAGGTATTATCTAGAAGTAGATAATATAGATATTTTAAATATAAGGAGGTGAAAATATGTTAAAAAAACCAAATATTCTTGAGATTCCTGATGCATCTGCTTCATTATTAGGCGGTGGTCTAGCATGTAGTGGAAATACTTGTGCTTCAGGTTATTCATGTAGTGAGGTTGATTCAAGTGATGACGACGATGGTTGTCAAACTGGATTTGCTGTTGGAGGTATTGTTGGTGGTGTTGCAGCAGGAGTTGGAGTTGGTATATTAATCACATAAACGAGTAAAAAGAATGAAGGAGGGATTTATTATGTTAAAAAGACCAAAAATTCTAGATATTCCAGATGCGATTTCTTCATTATTCGGAGGATATTTAGCATGTAGTGGAAATACTTGTGCTTCAGGTTACTCATGTAGTGAAGTTGATTCAAGTGATGATGATGACGATGGTGGTTGTTCTTATACACTAGGTGTTGGGTCAATAGCAGCAGGAATAGGAGCTGGAGTAACAGTGGGAATAGCACTTACATAATATTAAACTGAATAAGATAAGGGAAGCGGCTAGATTGTATAGGGAATTTGCTAATTCCCTTATCGTAATTAAAAGTGTAATAAAGAATATTGTTAATGGAGGGAAAAACTTGGAGCTATCAAGTAACAATAAAAAAGAGGTGAATGATAGGAAAACTAACATTATCAACATTATAGCATGTACATTCATTATTGTATTACCAGTTATTTACACTGATATTTTTAGGATATTACCGTTACTGTCAGCATTAACAATTACATATATAGTAATAGAAAAGCAATATACCACTAATTATATAATAAAAAATAGATTTAGTAATCTGATGTTGTTTACTGCTTCAACATTTATTATATATATAATTTATTACATGATAGGAGTTGGAAAGTGGACTAATGGATTAGTCATTAATAAGGAAATTATATTAATGCCCACCTATACAATGATTTTTGTATATTTATTACCTATAGGATGGTTTTTGAAGCAGGATAGGGAAGGACTTAAAAGGGCGTTCAGTCTCAATAAAGAAACATTAAAATATATAATAATCTTATTAGTGGTTTATCTATTTCATAGTTTGTCAAGGATTTCAGTGTATATGACAAAATATAGTGACATTACAACTAATAATGCTATACATATGATAATACAAGCATTTTTTGTGGCTGCACTTGCAGAAGAATTATTTTTTAGAGGATATCTCTATAATGTATTAAAGAGAATTACCAATGTTAGGAAGTCTCAAATAATTACAACTATAATATTTACTTTTTCACATTTTAATTTGCTTTTTAAAGCTATTGATAATGGGTTTACATTTAATATCTTTTGTAACTATGTAGCTATTATTATGTTAGGAATTGTTACAGTCCATTTGTATGAAAAAAGTAGAAGTCTATTACCATGTATAATTTTACATGGATTGAATAATGAAGGATTAAAATATTTAATCATTCTAATCATTAATGTAGCTTAATGGGATTTTATATTAAAAAGGAGGTAATTATAATGAATTTAGAAAAAATACCACAATCAAAAACATTAAATTGGCAAGTAAAAGGTGGATATGTACTAATTAATGCTTTAAGTGGTAAGTTAATGATGAATGAAACATCCAGTTTAATATGGAGAAAGATAGACGGTAGTTTATCTATTCAGGAAATAATTGAGGAAATTTTTCAAGAATATAAAAAAGATAATACTATAAAATACATTGAAGAGATTGTTTGTGAGGCTATTCAAGATTTTATAGATAAAGGATTATTAATTTTAAAAGAAGAAGATGACTTAGATGGGTGGCTTCAATATGAGTAAAGTCATGTTGCTTCAACTACCTATACTTAATTATATTCAAAAGGACTTTGTAGATGTTGAAGAAGCATACAACCCATCATTAGGATTATTAGCATTAGGTACATATTTGCAGTTGAATGGTCATGAACCAATTATTATTGATATGTGTTACGAAAGAATTGTCGTAGCCAAATTGTTAAAAATAATAAGAGTTCAACAACCAATGATTGTAGGAATATCAATGTATACTGAGAACTTTAATCATGCTATGACACTTAGTAAAATTATTAAAGAACAGTTTCCAGAGATTAAGATATTACTAGGAGGAGCTCATCCTACACTACAGCCACTTGAATGTATGGAGAGTGAGAATATAGACTTTGTTATTATGAAAGAAGGTGAATCTACATTAGTAGAACTAATAGAGGCTGTAAGTAGTAATGAAGTAGCAATAAAATATGAAGAAATAAAAGGATTAGTATTTAAAAGAAATGGTAAGATCATTAAAAATAATTATAGAAAAAACATATGTAATCTTGATCTATTACCATTATTAAATCGCACTTTAGTTAAAATTGAAAGATATAATGGCATTGTTAACATATATACAAGTAGAGGCTGTCCTGGAAAATGCATTTACTGTTCAGCAACAGCACTTTCAGGAGCAACATATAGAACCAGAAGTGAAGATTCAGTATTATTAGAGATGGTGCTAATAAAATATATGTTACAAGATAGATTAACTAAGATATATATTGTAGATGATACTTTCACTGCAATTCCCAATAGAATTAGCTGTTTTACAGAGCTGATGAAAGAATATGATGTACATATATACTGGCAGTGCGAGTCAAGAATTGATGTCATGAGTAATGAGTTACTAAAAAAAATGCATGAAGCGGGATGTATAGCTATACAATATGGGATAGAAAGTGGTAGTCAACAAGTATTGAATAGTATAAAGAAGGGTATTAACTTAGATGAAGCTAAAAAAATTATAGAATGTTCACATCAAAATAAGATAATTACTTGCTTATCTTTTATGATAGGACATCATTGCGATACAAAAGAAACTATGTGGCAAACAGCTTACTTCATTGAAGAATTATATAATAAATATCGTTCAGAATTGGCTTTATCTTTTAATACACCATTTCCAGGTACATACCAATATACACATAGAGATAAATTAGGTATGAGATTAGTGACAAACAAGTATAATAAATATACACTTTTAGAACCAATTGTAGAAACGGATAATTTTAATACAGATGATCAGAGAGATATATTTTGCTATGTAAGTAAATATATAGGTCATCATGAAAGAATGAGTAAGATTGGAGGATAATAGATGAAGACAGAGAGAGTAATTGTAAGAACCACTAATAATTTAAGCTATGTTGGAAAAGTAGTAGCAACTAATATAAATGAAGATAGAGGAGTATTCATTCAACCTAGCTATAACTCGGGAATAAAAATCTGGTGTCCACTGCAAGAGATAGAAAGCATAATAGAAGCCAATGGACAGGTAAGAAAAGGAGAGGAATACATTAATGTTGGATTATAGCAAGAATTATTACTTAGATAAAGATTTTGAATTAAATGTTAGAGATGATAAATATTTATTGATTGATTTTGATAATGTTAACTGGTTTAGAACTAATAAAACAGGGTTGGAGATATTGAATGGTTGTAAAAAACCTAATAACTTTCAAACAGTTTTAGAGCATATAGCAAAAGATTATGGATTTACAGTAGATTTCCTGAAAGAGCAATTTGAATCATTTATTGAATTCGCAATAGATAAACAAGTAATTATTGAAGAAGGTAAGGAAAAACAAAAGTTCATAACTAAAGAATTGCAATATCCTAATACCATATGGATACATGTATCTAACCAATGTAATTTATCATGTCCATTTTGTTATTCAAATGCTACACCAGAAGGTATTAAAACTTTGAATCCAGATGATATTCTGAAATTTTTGGAACCATCTCCAAAAGAACAAAGGAAACGAGCTATTATTAGTGGTGGAGAACCATTTTTGTATAAGAAATTACCTGAATTAGTGAAAGGGCTAAAAGAGATGGGATTCAAAGTAACAGTAATCTCTAATGGTACAGTAGGAAGTAAAATGTATCCCGAGGTACTTCCATATATTGATCTATTACAGGTATCTGTAGATGGTACTACAAAAGAAATAAATGATCTTACAAGGGGTAAAGGTTCATTTGATAAAACTATAGAAAATATTAAATATGCGAAATCGTTAGATGTTAAAGATATGTATATTTCATTTACAGCTACTAAATATAATATAGAAGATATTATGAATTTCCCAGAGTTTATGTATATACATGATATTGGACATTTACACGTAACTAGATTATTACCAGTAGGAAGAGGAGAAACGAATAAGGAAGATATATCACCCGATAATGATAAGTATACTAAATACATAAAAGAATTTAAAGATAATATACAATATGTTAATCAAAAGATATACCAAAAAAGAGAAACAGAAGAAATATTCTTAGATGATGAGGATAAGACAAAATTTCGTTCCGTTACTTTCGCATCAGACCAACTAAAGAAAGTAAAAAATAGAAATAAAGTAACAGGTTGTGGAGCAGGAGATGCTACCATCAGTATTGGTTATGATGGAAATGTATATCCATGTACATCGCTTTCTGATACCGATAACATAATAGGAAACATTTATACTGATAAAATAGATACAGTAATCAAAAGGGGTCAAGAAGTTGCAAAACATCTGAGCGTACATAACTTACCAGAATGCAATCAATGTAAATATAAATACTTTTGTGGTGGAGGTTGTAGAGCATGTGCGAAATATGCAGATAATATATTAGGACATGACCCTGATTGTAATTATTATAAAAAATCTATTATGGAGTATATGTGGTTATATCACTCTAGTTAGAAGAAAGAACGGTAATATTGGAGGAAGCGAATGAATAACTTAAACCTTAGAAAGATTATGGAAGAAAAAGAGATTAATACCTATAATATATGGCATCCATTTTCTAATCTACAAAAAAATTACTTCAATCAATTAGTTATTAATGAAGGAGAGGGCATCTATGTATATGATAATAACAAAAAATGCTATATAGATGCTTGTAGCGGATTATGGAATATGTCTTTAGGATACAATAATACAAGAATAAACAACTATATAAAAAAACAATTAGATAAGTTACCTTTTTGTTCTTTGTTTGAACATACTAATTCTACAGTAGTATTAGCTGCTAATAAAATTCTTGATTTGTTACCTAGGTATATGAATAAACTCATGTTTACATGTTCAGGTTCAGAAAGTAATGACCTTGCTATAAAATGTATACGAGAGTATTGGCATATATTGGGGCAACCTAATAAAAATACTATTATTAGTTTTAATAAATCTTATCATGGTACTTATTATGGAAGCATGAGTATAAGTGGAATTACTCAGAGAGAGAATAAGGGATATAACCCACTACTATCTCAAATAGTTATGAAAGAAGTTCCAAGTGATCTCTATTCAAATGAAGATAATAAGGTTTATATGCAAAAATTGGTAAGTTACATAGAAGAGTATCATCACCAAATAGCTGGTATTATAATAGAACCTATTTTAACTTCCAGTGGTATGGAAATAGTACCCTGTGAGTATATAAATGAGATAAATGAGCTTTGTCAAAAATATAATATATTAGTTGCTACGGATGAAGTGGCACTAGGATTTTATCGGACTGGAAAGGCATTTTATTTTTATAATACTCAATTGAAACCAGATCTAGTATGCATGGCAAAAGGTATTAATGCAGGGTATCTTCCGTTAGGAGCAGTAGCCTTTAGTGATAAAGTAATAGAGGTTTATAAAAATAATAAATCTTTTCTATCACATGGATCAACTCAAGCAGGAAATCTATTGGCCTGTTCGGCAGTTATTGGGGCATTAGAGGAATATAAAGAACAAAACATACAAAGAAATGTAGAAAATGTGAGCACATACTTGTTAAAACAACTGAAGGAAAAACTTGTCTATCATAGTAATGTAAAATCTGTAAGGGGTGTTGGCTTGCTTATTTCCATTGATCTAGTAAATGCATCTGATCATGACAAAACTTTAGAGGAAGTCAGAATAGCACATATCCAAAATGTTTTGGCTGAAGAAGGATTACTGGTATATCGTTCTATGATAGGATTATTATTATTTCCTATATTAACTATAACTATAGAAGAAGCAGATAAAATAACTAAGATTATAGAAAATGTGTTTCATAATTATATCTTCTAAAATAAATATATAGCGTGAATGAGGGATATATATGCAGGAATTAGTATTAACTTATATGAATTGCTATAACGGATACGTAAGTGGCGCAGAATACCAACTTGATTGTGGATACATAGGAAGTTATCTTCTTAAAAACCATGTAAAAGTACTACAATATATTCATAAAAATCCCAATAGATATATGGAAATGGTTAAGGAATTAAATGAATTTGATTGTGAAAAATATTTATTTTATATTAATGAATATAATTACTATGTATCTAAGGTAATAATTAATAGGTTGAGAGAAGTAAAGCCTTATTGCCTAATAATGATTGCTGGTCCGTCAGCCGAATATATTGGCAAGAATCATATGTCTCAAATACAAGTAGATGTTTGTATAACAGATGAAGCACCATATATCATTTTGCAAATACTTAAAGGATTACCGTATAAAGACATTCCAAATCTCATTTATAGAGAAACTAGTAATTTGATAATGACTTGTAAAAAAGACTATGGTAATCAATTAGATTCATTATCTTTTCCTTATAGTTCAGGATTCATACCAGTTTCAGAAATACAAAATGTTGGAATGTTGACTTCTAGTGGTTGCTATGGAAATTGTTTGTTCTGTTCCTATAAATTAAAAGGTAAAATATTTAAGTTACATACCATAGATGGGATTATTGATGAATTAAAATTTATCAGTAAATTTGTTAAGGGAAAGGATATTAATATTAATTTCTTAGATGATTGTTTTTCTGTTAATCCAGAAAGGACTTATGAACTTTGTGAAAGACTTATAGAGAATAAGTTGATCTTTAGATATTGGTGTTGTACCAGAGCAGATTTACTTAATGAAGAACTAGTGTCATTAATGGCGAAGTGTAATTTCAAGGAAATGGTTATCGGTCTAGAGACAGCTTCACCTAGAATACTTAAGGCATTAGGAAAATTACAAGATACACAAGATCCTAATAATTATATCAAACATCTTCAACACATGTATAATGTGGCTATGGCAAAAGGCATTAATCCGTATCTAAGTATTAACTTTGGATTGCCATATGAAGATAGAATAGAGGCAAATCAATCTATAGAATATATAAAGCAGCATAATTTAGAGAAGAATTCAAGTATATGCTATATGACAGCTTTTCCAGAAAGTAAGATATTTGATGCTAGCGAAAAGTATAATGTGATAAAAGAACCATCACCAGTGATTATGCCATATAGAACTTATTATAAACAATACATGGAAGAAGTGTACTATAAGTTAACTAAATTAGGTATAGACACGAATAGAGTTAAAAAAGTTAAAAGAAATGTAATTGATGTGTTGGCTGGAACTTTTAATGGTAAACAGCAGGAAAAAGGCATTTCTAATGTATTTGTAACACATAATGATATATCAAAGGAATGTATACATAAATGGTTGAACATAAATGGAACAGTGTATATTGAAACAGAAAAATTACACATGAAAAAGGATTATTATACAGACAATCGAAAAAATCTAAAGAGAACCGTTAGAGAGTATGATGAAAATCTAGAAAGAGCTTATGAAGATAATATATTTTTACCCAACCAAATATTCTATTTTAAAAAAAACAATCGTATTTATTTACAATATAATGATAATTACACAAAAATTCCAATTAGTATTCCAATTAGAGAGTTAACTGATAAAGAAGACTATAAACAGTTAGCTAATGAAGCTGAACAGTATCATAAAACGAGGAGGATAAAAATAAAAAATATTGGGTTAGGAATAATAGAAAATGCTTGTAGATTTACTCATGAATGTAGTGTAAATCAGTTGAAAAGAGTTGAAATTTCAGATGACAATTTATACTGTTGTGGAAATACAGTACCTATAGGTACAACAATGTTATCCTATCACCAAGTATTAAACAATATTCATCAGTTGTTAAAATCGACAAATCAAAATAATAAGTGTAATACCAATATACCTAGTAATTCACAGAAATTCTGTTCATGTTTATTTGTACCTACATGTTTTGACAAAAAAGAATTTAGGGATTATATGATAGAGTTTTATTATATAGGAGAATACGTTAAATTTATAAACGAATTTCAAAAGAAATATAATATAGACGAATATAATGAAGAAGATATATTACTTGTAAAGGAAAACAAACAATTTATTGTAATTAACTAGAAATCAATTTAATAAGTAAATAAGAACAAGGGAGTGATTATATGGAATATTTTGGATTCTGTAAAGGAATTAGTCAAATGAATATGCCGGACACTATATATTCTGATATGTATGAAGGATATTATGCAAAATTTTATGATAGCCTAGTAAAAAACGATGATTTCGATATTGATTTTTATCAAGAATTATCAGAAGAATATGGAAAAGAAGTGTTAGAATTGGCTTGTGGTTCTGGAAGAGTATTAATTCCTTTATTAAAAAGGGGATTACAAATTCATGGAGTGGACCTGTCTACTCATATGATAGATATTCTAAAAGCCAAATGCAAGAAAAAGAATTTAACTCCTGAAATATATTTTGGAGATATGTGTACTTTTAAATGTAATAAAAAGTTTGATATGGTAATTCTCTCCCATATATCTATCAGTTTACTTGAAAGTCATCAGCAAAGAGTTCAGTTATTTAATAATGTATATAAATTTCTTTTAAAAGAGGGCGGAATTTTTGTATTTAATTTTGTAGATTATTCCAAGAAAATGCATAGTAGTGGAGAATTGAAACCTAATTATTATTTTAATCCTTCTAAAAAAGCTTATACGATATTATTTGAAAAAGTTGATCTTGAGTTACAAAAAGTTTTTGTTAATCTATATAGTGAAGAGGTGGATTCTACTGGAGGTATTAAACGGTTTGTAGGTTCAAGTTGTAAGAATATAATTACTAAGGAAAGTATAGATGAGATTTTAACTGATATAGGATTCACTGTAGTAAAAGAAAAGAATATTAGTACACAAGAGGGGCTTATAAAATTTTATGTTCTCAAGAAATGAGTAACATCATAATATGAATAATTGAAAGGGTATGGATATGAATATAAAAATTGAAAAATTATATAAGTCATATAAAAAAAATAATATGAAATTAGAAGTGATTAAAGATTTTAATCATGAGTTTCAAGAAAGTAAAATATACCTTATAAAAGGTCAATCTGGTAAAGGAAAATCTACACTTTTAAGTTTAATAGCGTTATTACATAAGGAAGACAGTGGAAAGATATATTTTGGAGATACATTAGTTAGTGAAATGAGTCTAGAAGAGAAATGTAAAATGAGAAGAGAGCATATGGGAATCGTGTTTCAAGACTATAATCTTTTAGGAGGATTAAATGTAATAGATAATGTAATACTTACTGATGTATGCTCTAAAAACTTAACAAAAGAAGATGCAATGAATAAGGCATTAGAAGTATTGGCAATGTTACAAATAGAAGATAAAAAATATGCATATCCAAGAGAATTATCAGGTGGTGAACAACAAAGAGTTGGAATTGCTAGAGCTATCATTAAAAATCCTAGTATATGTATTTATGATGAGCCTATTTCTAACCTTGATGAAGAAAATTCAAAATTAATCATTAACTTTATAGATGATTATTGCCACAAAAATGGAAAAGTAGGTATTATTAGTTGCCATACGAACCATTTTGATAAGTGTGCCGATGAAATCATAAATTTATAGGAGGTAAAAAATGGGTTTTAAATTATTTTCTAATGTACTATTTGAAAACAAAAAAATACTTGTTACTTTTATTTTATTGCTTATATTGACTCTTACATTTATTAGTATTAGAATTATTAGCTTAACTAATGATTTGGAAGAAAATAGTATGCCGGATATTATAGTTAAAGGGAAAATGGATGAAGATGGTAAGCTAAGATATAAATATTATAATGATATGCCAACAGTAAGTAGACAACTAACTGAGTCATTAGATGATGATATTAAGGTATATGGAATTACAACTAGAAGTATGGCTACCATGAAAGATTCATTAACGAATAGTAAAATAGAATATACTATATATGGTGTAGATAAGCGTTTCATGGAGGAAAAACTATCCCATAAGATTTCTCAAGGTGGACTTCCCCAATCAGAAGAATTAGAAGCGGTGATGGGAAGTTATGCAAGAAATTTTTATAAAGTAAATGTGGATGAAAGAATCAATCATCCAATTACTCTTAATACTGATTGGATAGAAAAAGATATCAATAACTATACTCTTAGTGGAGTTTTAGATGAAAATATGAAATTTTTCAAAGGAGGAATATTTTTATCTAGGGATACATATGAGAAACTTTATAATAAAGTAGAAGAGAATCTAGTATTTATTTATGTTAATGGGGAAAAAGATTATAATAATGCTTTGGATATGATATATCAACTTAAGAGAAAGGATAATAATATTGGGGATGTTATCATGAATTTCCACTATAAGGTAATGGCTAGAAGAAAAGCAACTATTAGTTGTATACTTATTGGGATAGTAGCTCTTGTTCTAGTATTGGTAATGATAGCATATCTAATGAAAGGTCTTACTAAGAAGATTGGTATATTAAAATCTCTTGGAATTTCAAATCAATATATTTTGGCTGTATTTATAGGGGGACTATGTTTAACTTATTTTATAAGTTATTTATTATCTATTGTTTTTACATATGTGATAACTATTTTATTAAATATTAATATGAGCAATTTCTTAGGTTATCAAGTAAAGGAATATGAAATGAATAATTATAGTTTATTAGTAGGAATATTATTTGTTTTAGCTTGTTCTTTAGTCTCTTATATCAATATCTATAGATACAATAGTAAGATATCTCCCAAAAAGGCTATGATGAAAGATTAGAAGACATTATTTTATAAGAGATAAATACAAAAAGGAAGAGTGATTAGATGACAAAAACAACAAAAAAATTATTATTAGCCTCCGTTTTCGTTTTGGTAACATCGCTGTTAATAGAAAATCTATTTCTATAAAAATGTCAATAGGTAAGTGATGATTTATAGGAAGATTCGTAGTGAAAATCAACTGTTTCTGGTAACATTAATCAATAATTACTGGAAGAGCTAAATAATAATTTTGTAAATAAGTACAAGAATAAAAAAAGTGGTAAAACATATCTTAGACTTTAATTAGCATAAAGATATGTTTTATTGTTTTATTTTAATTAATTGATTCTTAATTTTTGTTCTTTTTTTAATACATTTATTATAATTATAGATTGAATAAACATTTTATTGTATAATCAGATATAAGATTCAACTTTCCAATTAAGATTTTCTATTTTCAAGACTGTTCGGTTTGATTAATGTGAGAAAGTCGGATATATGATTTGGGCAATAATTTACATTTTATAATGTAAAAATAATAAAAGAAGGGTGTAAAATGAATAATTATTGGGATAAAGAAATTAACAACAACCTACAGTATGTTAAACAGTTATCTAAACAATACCCTACAATTAATTCAGCATGTACAGAAGTTATTAATCTGGAGGCTATACTTAATTTACCGAAAGGAACAGAGCATTTTCTATCTGATATACATGGAGAATATGAAGCTTTTATTCATGTACTGAGCAATGCTTCAGGAGTCATACGTAGAAAAATTGACCACATTTTTGATAATACGATAAGAGAACATGAGAAAAGACGGTTGGCAATGTTGATTTACTATCCAGAGCAGATACTGGAAAAGGTTAAGAATGAAGAAGAAAATCTGATGGAGTGGTATGAAATAACACTTCACAGATTAGTTTTAGTATGTAGAGAAATATCATCGAAATATACTAGGTCGAAAGTAAGAAAAGCTCTACCAAAAGATTTTGAATATATTATAGAAGAATTGCTCCATGAACAACAAAGAGAAGTTAATAAACAAGAATATTATGATGGTATCATCAACACAATTATTGAAATCAATAGGGCTGATAATTTTATGATAGCTATTTGTAGAGTTATTCAAAGATTAGCTATTGATAGGCTTCATATTATTGGTGACATTTATGATAGAGGACCTGGTGCTCATATTATACTAGATAAATTAATGAAACATCATTCGATTGATATGCAATGGGGTAATCATGACATTCTATGGATGGGAGCTGCTGCAGGTTCTTTAGCTTGTATTGCTTGTACTATTAGAATATCTTCAAGATATGGTAATCTGAGTACTATAGAAGAAGGTTATGGTATTAATCTTCTCCCATTAGCTACATTTGCGATGGAATATTATAAGGATGATTCTTGTGACAATTTTGATTTGGTTGTACCAAATAAAAGTGAATATACTAGTAAAGAAATCAATATAATAAAAAAAATACATAAGGCCATATCTGTAATTCAGTTTAAATTAGAAGGTCAGATAATTAAAAGAAACCCTAATTTCCAGATGGATGATAGATTATTATTGAATATGGTAGACTATGAAAAGGGTATTATAACATTAAATGAAAAACCATATAAACTATCTGATAATTATTTCCCCACAATAAATCCTAAGAATCCATATGAATTGACAATAGAAGAAAAAGATGTTATGGATAAGTTAAGATTATCTTATAAGAATAATGAAAAACTACAAAAACATACCAGATTTTTATTTTCAAAAGGCAGTATGTATCTGACTTATAATTCCAACTTGCTTTTTCATGGGTGCATTCCTATGGATAAGAAAGGGGTATTTAATAAAGTTACTATAGATGATAGTAGTTATGGAGGAAAAGACCTGATTGACAAAATAGAATTATTAATAAGAGATTATTATTTCAATAATAACAATACCCATAACAATATTGATTACTTCTGGTATTTGTGGACTGGTCCCAATTCACCGTTATTCGGTAAAAATAAAATGGCTACATTCGAAAGATATTTCTTGAATGATAAATCAGTGAAAAAGGAAGAAAAAAATAGCTATTACAGATATAGGGACAGTGAAGAGAAATGCAGAGAGATATTACTTGAATTCGGTATAGCCGAAGATAATTCTCATATCATTAATGGTCATGTTCCAGTAGAAGTAAAGAAGGGTGAAAGTCCAATAAAGGCTAATGGTAAGTTGTTAGTTATTGATGGAGGTTTATCAGAAGCCTATCAACATATAACAGGAATAGCTGGATATACTCTTATATATAATTCATACGGATTATTAATGGTAGCTCATGAGAAATTTGAATCAAAGAAAAAAGCTATACAGAATGAAAGAGATATCGTATCTTCATATCAGATATTAGAAAAGAATAGTAAAAGAATAAGAGTTAGAAATACTGATATAGGTAATGAACTAAAAAAAGAAATCGTTGGATTAAAAATGCTATTACAAGCATATCATAAAGGAATTATAAAAGAGAAATAGGAATACACGTAAAAAAGGAGAATTAACTAATGAAAATAGGAATGGGTTATGATGTACATAAACTAGTGGAAGGTAGAGAATTAATAATTGGAGGCGTTAATATACCATACGAAAAAGGACTCTTAGGACATAGCGATGCAGATGTTCTAGTTCATGCAATTATGGATGCTATATTAGGTGCTTTGGGAAAAGGAGATATAGGTAAGCATTTCCCTGATACAGAAGATGAGTATAAATCAATATCCAGTCTGAAACTGTTAGGAGAGGTAAAGAAATTGCTTACACAAGAAGGATATGAAATAGTGAACATTGATTCAACAATAATTGCTCAACTTCCTAAAATGGCACCATATCTAGAAGAAATGAAAAGAAATATAGCTGATGTCTTAAGCATTGATTCTAGTAACATAAATATCAAGGCAACGACAGAAGAAGGATTAGGATTTACTGGTACTGGTCTTGGGATTTCGTCTCAAGCTATTTGTTTAATTAATAATGGATGAGAATAGATAGGAATGTCTATTCTTTTTTTGTTAAATTGGAAAGAGCTATTAAATTAATATCTTCCTAACCAATAATATATAGTATTGTCATATTGCTTGGTGTGATGGCAAATGAATGATATGACGATGTCATGAGATAATTATCTTGACTTATACTTACCAAAATTATAAGATAATATATATAAGGTTACACGTGTTACGTTCAAGCGTAATTACAACAGGGAGGTATTTATGAAAATACAAAATAATGATGTAGAGTGGAATAATGTTAATGTTTATGGTATTAACAAAGAACCGCCCCATATAATGACATTTCCATATGATGATGTTAATCAGGTCATTAATGGTCAACAGTCCAAATGGGTGGAAAGTCTTAATGGTTTATGGCATTTTAAATGGTATGCCAAACCTGATGATCGTGAAATAAGATTTTATGAATCAAATTATGATGTTAAGGAATGGGATAAAATTAATGTTCCCTCAAATTGGCAGATAAAAGGGTATGGAAAGCCAATATATCTAAACATTAAATATCCTAAAAGTATTGATACTAAAGTTATTCCTAATATTAATCCCCATAATAATGAAACAGGACAGTACAAGAAAAATTTTATTGTTTCGAATGAATGGTTCAATAGAAATATATATATTGTTTTTTCAGGGGTAAACTCAGCATTTTATTTATGGATTAATGGGAAAAGAGTAGGTTATTCTCAGGGGACTATGACTCCAGCTGAGTTCAATATTACATCTTTTGTAAAAAAGGGTAAAAATGAAGTAGCTGTGGAAGTTTATAGATGGTGTGACGGTAGTTATCTGGAGGATCAAGATATGTGGCGTTTGTCAGGTATTTTTAGAGATGTCTATTTGATAGCAAAGCCAAAACAACAAATTGAAGATTTTTATGTTTATTGCGATTTAGATGATAATTACGAAGATGCTATTCTGTATACTAGCATTAAACTAATGAATGATAATAGTAGGATGAAAGTCCAAATGAGAGTAATTGATGATAGTAACAAAGTAACTTTCATAGGTAAAAAAACTATCGACAAAAATATAATTCATCTCAAACAAGATATAATCAACCCTCATAAATGGACTTCTGAAACACCATATCTCTACAAAATTATAATATCTCTAATTGATGAAAATAATCAAATAATTGATGTCAGGTATTGTAATTTTGGATTTAGAAAAATTGAAATCAAGAATGCTAAATTATTAATTAATGGTAATCCTATTATGATTAAAGGAGTTAATAGACATGAATTTGATCCGGATAATGGCCATTCGGTTCCGTATTCAAGGACAGAAGAAGATATAATGATTTTAAAAGCCAATAATATTAATGCCATAAGAACCAGTCATTATCCTAATAATTCTTGGCTCTATGATCTATGTGATAAATATGGGATTTATGTTATGGATGAATGTAATTTAGAAACTCATGGAATACGTAATAAAGTTCCAAATAATAAAAAAGAGTGGGAAAACCCATGCGTTGATAGAATGCAGAGAATGGTTGAAAGAGATAAAAATCATCCTAGCATAATTTTTTGGTCATTGGGTAATGAAGCTGGATCAGGAAATGTTTTTTTAAAAATGAAAGAAGCTGCTAGAAAGATAGATAAGACTAGACCAATTCATTATGAAGGTGATTACAAGCTAGCTTATACAGATGTATTTAGCATGATGTACGGTACAGTGAAACAAGTTCATAAAATCGGAAATAATAAATCTGTACTAGTTGGATTAGGTGAAAACACAGGATTACTAGGTCAGAGAATAACACCGAAAATGTATGAGGATAAACCATTCATTTTATGTGAATATGCTCATTGTATGGGAAATAGTTTAGGTAATTTCAATGATTATATGAAAGCTTTTGAAAAATATGATAGATGTATAGGTGGATTCATATGGGATTATGCAGATCAGAGTATACGTAGAAAATCAAAAGATGGTAAAGATATATGGACTTATGGCGGAGATTTTGGAGATAATCCTAATGATTACAATTTCTGCTTCAATGGGATTGTAGCAGCAGATAGAACTCCTCATCCAGCATTACATGAGGTAAAAAAAGTTTATCAGAACATAGATGTCAGAGATTCTAATGTATCTCAAGGGTTGATTAATGTTAAAAACAAGTATTCTTTTATTGATTTGTCATTTGTCAAATTGATTTGGGAAGTTATTGAGAATGGTTATGTTGTATTGAATGGTGAAGTTAATGTGGATGATGTCAAGCCTCAACAAACTAAACAGATTAAGCTTAATTATATTAATTATAGTTTTAAAAAAGATAAAGAGTATTTTCTTAATGTAAAGTTTGCACTTAAGAATAATACTGATTGGCTTAATGAGGGAGATGTAGTGGCTTGTTCACAACTTAGATTCAACAATATAACACTAATAAAACCATGCAACATTAATTTTCAGGATAAAGATATGAATATCAAAAATACCAACAGATATATAGATATATATAATGATTTGTTCTTTGTAGCTATCAATAAAAAAAGTGGTGGTATTCATTCCCTTAAATATAACGATAAAGAATTATTACATAAAGAATTAGTTCCTAATTTTTGGAGAGCACCAATTGATAATGATAGATATTATACTGTTACAGATATATTCCCGTTTGCTAAAGGTATAAATATTGGACATATGTGGAAAAAAGCTACAAATACGGTGAAAGTAAAAGACATAGTAGTTAATGATAAGGCAAATGGTTGTGTTGAAATAACAGTTGAATCAAAAGTAATTAATACTAGAAATGGATTAACAACTGTATATAGTATCTATCCCAATGGAGCTATTAAGATAGAAAATTATATTATTCCTTTAAGAAACATGATAAGATTTGGTATGCAAATGGAAGTATTAAGGGAGTATAATACAATGACTTGGTATGGAAGAGGTTTTCATGAATCATATGTTGATAGAAAAGAAAGTGCATTAGTTGGTATATATAAAGGAGCATGCGAAGATTTAGTGCATAGTTACTTGATGCCACAAGAGAATGGTAATCGTACAGACGTCAGATGGGCTAAGATAACTAATAAAGACAACGAAGGTATAAAAATAGTTGATATAACTGGTGAATTTATTAATGTAAGTATGTGGCCTTATACAATGGATGATTTAGAAAACACAACACATAGTCATCTATTACCAAGAAGAGAATTTAATACTGTGAACGTTGATTATGGTCAAAGAGGAGTAGGAGGAGATATGCCAGCTATTGCATGTTTAAAGAAACCATACAAATTATTGAAATATAAAAAGTATTATTATGGTTTTATTATATATCCTACTAAATAAAAATTAAATAGAACTAAATTTTGCTTATGGGAAGGATGTAATATGGATATTTGTGTTGAAAATAGCGAAATCAATAATAGAAAAGGTATTACAAGAAATAGAATAGTAAGGGTATCACTTGATTTATTTATAAAAAATGGATTTAAAGATACAACTATGGCCAAGATCGCAGCAAAATCCAATATAAGTAGGAAAACACTATATGAATACTTCAAATCAAAAGAAGAAATAACTACAGCTATTGATATGTATGTACTAAAAGAATATAATAGGATAATGGAAAAAACAATTCCAAGCTTTACTGGTAATGGTTATAATAAATTGTGTCAGTATTTTGAAATGATAGATAGAAATATAGATGAGTTTCAGAATGAGATAATTTTTACTGGTATCTATGATTATAATGTAAAAACTAATGATATTAATTCTTCTTTAAAAACAGAATTCTATAGAATTGTCAAAAAAGCTACTTCATATTTAGTAATTATATTGGAGCAGGGAATAGAAGATGGTTCGTTAAAAGATTGTGATCCTACAATAACCGCTAATACTATTGGAGATTCATGGTTAAGTTTAGCTAGGAGAGTTTTTAAGAGGAATGAAAGTTTAGATATGAATGAGCAGGATTGTAGAAAAATGATTTCTGTACAATTATCACTTTTCCTAAAAGGTTTAAAAGCATAGTGTAATTCTTCAAATATGCTGAAATTTATTGACAATAGACTTAAAAAGGTGTATATTTTTATTGGCATATGCTAATAAAGAACTTTAATAAGTATATAACCTAGAGCATAATAAAAGGTAGGAAAGTTGAGTTATTTATATAAAATTTAATGATATGATAGGAGTGATTTTATGGCATCATGTGATACATGTGCATCAAATGGTAATTGCAGTGACAGTAAAAAAGAGAATTGTATGGTAGAAAATAATCCTATTAATAATGTAAAGAATATTATAGGAGTAATGAGTGGAAAAGGTGGAGTAGGTAAATCGACAGTATCTGTTATGTTAGCTAATGATTTAGTTAAAAGAGGATACAAAGTAGGTATATTGGATGCAGATATAACTGGACCAAGTATTCCAAGATTATTAGGTTTACAAGATAAAAGAGCAACAGTTCTTGAAACAGGTATTCTACCTGTTATTGCAGAAAATGGATTGAAAGTTATGTCACTTAACTTCTTGATTGATCAAGAGAATACACCTGTTATTTGGAGAGGACCTATTATATCAGGAACAGTAAAACAATTCTGGACAGATGTATTATGGGAAGACTTAGATTATTTAGTAGTAGATTTACCACCAGGAACAGGTGATGTAGCGTTAACAATCATGCAGGTGATGCCTATAACTGGCGTAGTAATGGTTTCTGTTCCTCAAGATATGGTATCAATGATAGTGGCAAAAGCTATCAATATGACTAAAAAAATGGACGTAGATGTTATTGGTGTTGTTGAGAACATGAGTTACATTAAATGTCCAGACTGTGGAAAAATCATTAAGATGTTTGAAGGAGATACAGGAGATTTCTTAGATAAAATGGGTATCAAATTATTAGGTGAATTACCAATGACTAAAGAAATTGCCAGGGATGGAATCAATAAGTCAGAAGAAATAGCTAAGATGTTCGAAAAAATTACAGATGGAATAATTAAAGAATAAATTATGCCAAGACCAAAAAAATGTAGAAGAGTTGACTTTTTCCCTGAGTATACCTATTTTAAGCCTATTGGTAAATCTGATGAAGAATTAGAAGAAATTATTCTTAATCTAGAAGAATTAGAAGCTATGAGATTAAAGGACATAGAAAAATTGAACCAAGAAAAATGTGCAGAAAAAATGCATGTATCAAGGCAGACATTTCAAAATATAATTGATAGTGCTAGGCAAAAAGTTACTAAAGCATTAACTAATGGTTTGGCTATAAATATAACCGGCGGAATTTACTGCACTAAGAAATGCAAAGTTATTTGTAAAGATTGTAATTACGAATATGAGTTTGATTTTTCTGAAACAGCAGAGTGTCCTAGATGTAAATCAAACAAAATATATTGTATGAAAAAACAACAATTTTGTAATAGAATAATGAAATAGTATTATAAACACAATATGTATAGCTGCATATTGTGTTTTTTTGCAAAAACAAAATATTTACCATCTTAAACTTAATTTAATAAAATTAATTTTTGTTTGACTTTTATTATAATTTTCTTTTTGTTATAATAGCAATGTAATATTTTGCTATAAACTCAAGATTTACTAGATTATATATGAGATTGACTAAACTTTTTCTTATATACTAATACAAAAAAATCAAATAAAAATATGATGCTGTCTTAAAATATATATAACTATTAGTGTTTTAAGACAACCTCATAAATAATAATGCGGGGTGGTAAAATGAATATTTCAATAGGATCTATAAGTATAATTAATGATATACTTGATAATGCTTATGAAAACGGTCGTAAAACTCTATATGAACATGAAGTATATATGTTATTGAAAAGTATAGGTTTGGATGTTCCAAAATTTGTATTTGTTAAAGACTCGAATGAATTAACAGAAAAAATGCTAGAGAAATTCGGTCATGATATTGTTGTTAAAATAGTTTCATCAGATATTTCTCATAAACAAAAATTAGGTGGAGTAAAAGTAGTAAAAAATCAAGAGACTCTATATGTAGGATATGTACTAGATAAAATGAAAAAAGAAGTTCTATCCCATTTTGATGAAGATAAACCCAAAATAGAAGGATTTCTTATTGTGGAATTTGTTCCTCATACCCAGAGCATCGGTTATGAAGTATTGATTGGTGGTAAAGATGATTCTTCATTCGGACCAGTAATAACATTTACTAAAGGTGGAGATGATGCAGAATTCTTCGCTAAATATTATGATCCTGCTAATCTATTTCTTCCTCCTTTCAGTTATAAGAAGGCATTGGAATTAGTAAATGACCTTAATATATGTCACAAGTTCAAAGAAATCGGTCATGAAGAATATCTTGGATTAATGGCAAAGGCTGCAAGTCTTATCAGTTCGTTTGCTTTCCATTATTCTTATGCGTGCAAAGAAAAGCCTAAATATATTATTAAAGCTCTTGATATTAATCCTTTTGTTATAACAAAAGATAATAGATTCATTGCAGTAGATGGATTTGCACAATTCGAAAAAGCTGATGCAATGAAAGAAACAATGAAAGAAGCTAATGTTACCAATATTGAACCTTTCTTTAATCCTAAAGGAATAGCTGTTATAGGTGTATCAGCTAATCCAGATAAGCATAGTATGGGTAGAGAAATAGCCAAGTTATTGCATGACTTGGGTAGAGAAGATATATATTTTGTAAATAACAAAGGTGGAAAAACAGTAATAGGAGATAAAGAATACGTATTATATAAAAGTATAGATGAAATACCTGTACATACTGAATTAGCTGTTTATGTTGCGAAAGCAAAATATGTTTTTTCATTCTTTGAAGATATGAAAACCAATATTCCTAAATCAGTAGTATTGATACCTGGTATTCCTTCAGACATGAAGTATGCTGAATTCAAAGAAAATCTATCAAAGGTATTACCAGAAGATATTAGGATAATTGGTCCTAACTGTATGGGTGTTTTTTATGGAAATGATGAGGTTAATCAAGGAGTAAATACATTATTTATTGACGAAGAAAGGTTAGAACTGAATACCTGTGAAGATAGTAACACTGTATTTTTAACTCAAAGTGGTGGAATGGCTCTTACATTAATTGATAAATTTAGCCATCTGAAAATATTTAAATCAGTAGTTAGCTTTGGTAATAAGTATGATGTCAAGATAGTTGATTTGATTAAATATTTTGCTCCAAAAGATGATATCAGTAATATAGCACTTTATGTTGAAGGATTTGACGAAGGTGAAGGAAGAAAATTCTATGAATTGGCTAAAGATATTGATAAACCAATAATTATTTATAAGTCAGGTAAAACTGATGCAGGAGCAAAAGCAGCAGCATCTCATACAGCGGCTATGTCTGGTGATTATGACGTGTTTAAAGCTGTATGTGAACAAGCGGGAGTTATTCTAATTGATGATATAAAGACTTATTATGATTGTATAAAGGCATTTTCATTGTTAGCAGATAAAAAAGTGAATGGTAGAAAAGTAGCTGGTGTCGTTAATGCAGGATTTGAGGCAACAATTGCAGCTGACGAATTAGGAAATCTAGAATTAGCTACTCTCAGTGATGAAACAAAAGAAAAATTAGAACAGCTTAATTATCATGGACTTATTGATACATCATCATCAATCATTGATGTAACACCTATGACAGAAGATGTTTTATATGCTAAATACATAGAAACTATCATACAGGATGATGCTGTTGATGCTTTGTTCGTTAGCATTGTTCCTCATGCTAATGATTTACGAGCTTTACCTAATGCATGTTATGAAGATGACAGTTTAGCTAATACACTTGTAAGGCTGGTCAAAAAATATAACAAACCAATTACAGTATCTGTCAATGCTGGTAAATTCTATAGAGAGTTCATTTCAATCATGGAAGAAGGCAAAATTGCGGTCTATAGTGATATAAGATCATCAGTGAAGGCACTTGATACATTTGTATCTTACAATACAAGAGATTTACAATAAATATAGCAATAGAAAAGGGGTGTCTCACCAAATAGATGAAAATCTAGGGTAAGATACCCTTTTTTTATACTAAAAAATGAAAAAGGCAAGTCACAAAATGAGCTTACTTGTGGTATAATTAAATCATCACAACAAAATATATTAGGAGGAAATATAATGAAGAATCATAAAAAATTAATTATTGGAATATCTATTACATTATCCCTTATGGTATTGTGCTTTCTAGGTATCAGAATTGATAATACAGATAATAAAAAAACATTTTTTGATTCTACAAAGGTATATGCACAAACTACAGATGATGTTGATGAAAAATTAAATACCATTATGGATGAGCTTGAAGAATTGAAAAAAAGTAACCCTATAATAGCTATGAGTTCAAGCCCATATGCAATTGTAGAAGAAATTACATCTTATGACGAATTAGTAAATATGGGTATTGAAGCTGTTAAACCTATGTATGATATATTGTATAAAAGACCAGATGCTGGACTTTATGAATATATATTAGCGATGGCAATTGAAGAGATTACTAATCAAGAATATATTTATGATGTAGATTATGGTTGGTCAAATGCATTAGAATTCAGGCTATGTTATGAAAGAAAAGTAAATAATAGTTCGGATGAATTTGAATATCTCATGAATTCTAATAAAATATCAAATGAGAACAAAAAACAAAAAATTACTGAGTTGGGTGTATTTGTTGTATCAGATTTATTAGATGAATTAGATAAAGAAACCTCTATATTTAGCAAAGAGGAAATTGAAACCTTATTACAACAAATCATTCAAACTGTTCCAGCTACTCATAAATTGCATAGTGTAGAAACTATTGAAGAATGGAGAGTAGATAATGAACAGATATATCGAGATTTAAAGAAGTTAAATAAAACAGAGTATTGAATTAAAATACGTTGAAACAAAAGCATTTTCAGATGAGCTAAGAAAACTTTCCTAACGACAAATCCGCTTTGCAGGACGAGTCATAGCCTTTTTTGTTCGTTAACTAAGAAAAAGTAATATATTAAAATGTTCTTGACTAATTAATTAAGGTAATATATTATTAAGTTAACAAATTTTAAAAAATGACATATAATAAAATATATTAATATTAATAGACAACCTATATGAAAAACTAATATAATCAAAAGCTTTGATAGGAAGAGTAATTTTAGATGATCTTATAAGAGATGGAGTGTCACCGGCTGAAAGCATTCCTTAAGTGAAATTAGATGAAGTGCATCCTTGAGCTTATCTAGTGAAATAATAGTAGCTAGTTACGGAGCTGACCGTTATACAGATAAGAAGTTGGAATAATTATAATTATTCAAGAAGAGTGGAACCGCGGAATAACTTCGTCTCTTATTTATAAGAGATGGAGTTTTTTATTATTTAATTTTAATTGACTTAAATTGAACAACAAGGAGTGTGATACTATGGGATTAATAAAGTTCATAAAAGAAGAGATAAAAGTAATTAAAGATAGAGACCCAGCTATAAAATCCACATCAGAAGTCTTCCTTTATGGCAGCTTTAAAGCTATAATGAGTTATAGAATAGCTAACGCATTATTTAAAAGAAAACATTACTTTTGGGCTAGATGGGTATCCCAAAGAGCAGCCAAAAAAACAGGCATAGAAATTCATCCAGGTGCTACTATAGGGAAAAATCTATTTATTGACCACGGTCATGGTGTAGTTATAGGGGAAACATGTGAAATTGGTGATGATGTAACTATTTATCAAGGAGTAACTTTAGGTGGAACTGGAAAAGAACATGGGAAAAGACATCCAACTATTGGAAATAATGTTATGATTAGTGCTGGAGCAAAAGTACTCGGTTCATTTAAAATTGGTGATAACTGTAGAATTGGAGCAGGGTCAGTAGTGCTAAATGAAGTACCTCCTAATTGTACAGTAGTAGGTATACCTGCTAGAGTTGTTCGCAGGAATAATGAAAAGGTATCACCGTGTGAGACACTAGACCAGACTCATCTACCAGATCCAGTAAGAATGGAGATGTGCAAATTACTTACTAGAATAGAAAAATTAGAGCAAAAGGTGGCATCAATACCACCTGAAGATTATTTTAAATTATTTTTGCATGAGAAGATTAGTAGATAATCTATAAAAAAGAGGAAGGATAAGATAAAATGAAAATCTATAATACTTTAACAAATAAAAAAGAGACATTTACACCTATTGAAGAAGGAAAAATAAAGATGTATGTCTGCGGTCCAACAGTTTACAATTATATTCATATAGGTAATGCAAGACCATTAATTGTATTTGATACTGTAAGAAAATACTTTGAATACAAAAACTATGATGTTAAATATGTTACCAACTTTACAGATGTAGATGATAAGATTATAAAAAAAGCTAATGAAGAGGGAGTAGATTTTAAAGAAATATCCAGTAAATATATGAAAGAATTTCTAGTGGATTCAAAGGGATTAGATGTTAAACCTGCTACCATGTATCCAAAAGCAACAGAAGAGATAGGTGGTATGATTGAAATGATTAAGACTCTAATAGAAAAAGGTTATGCATATGAAGTTAATGGCAGTGTATATTTTGAAACCAAAAAATTCGAGTCATATGGGAAATTATCTAATAAAAATCAAGAAGATCTAGAGGCAGGAGCTAGAATTGCTGTAGATACAGAAAAAAGAAATCCAATGGACTTTGTATTATGGAAACCTAAGAAAGAAGGAGAACCTGCTTGGAAGTCACCTTGGGGTGAAGGTAGACCAGGGTGGCATATAGAGTGTTCTGTAATGGCTAAAAAACATCTTGGAGATAGCATAGATATTCATGCTGGTGGTGAAGATCTTATATTCCCACATCATGAAAATGAAATAGCACAAAGTGAGGCTGCTAATGGTAAACAGTTCTCTAAATATTGGATGCATAATGGTTTTATTAATGTTGATAATAAGAAGATGTCAAAATCCTTGGGTAATTTCTTTACAGTAAGGGAAATAGTAGATGAATTTTCATATGATATTGTAAGATTTTTTATGTTAAATGCTCACTATAGAAGTCCAATTAATTTTAGCCGAGAGCTTATTAGAGCAGCAGCTAATGGATTGGAAAGGATTCAAACAGGTAGAAAAAATCTAAATTATTTATATGAAGATGCTAAAATGAATGACTATACTGAAAAAGAAATTGTATTTGTTAATGATAAAGAACTAGAGAAATATAAACATAAATTCGAATCTGCTATGGAAGACGATTTTAATACTGCAGATGCTATATCTGTAATATTTGAATTAGTTAAATTCGCTAATAAGAATACTGACTCTGATTCTTCAAAAGAGTTTATTAATAATATTATTATACTAATAGACGAACTATGTGGTATACTAGGAATAGAGAGTAAGAAAAAAGAAGGTCTTCTTGACGAAGATGTAAATAAATTAATTGAAAAAAGACAGCAAGCTCGTAAAGACAGAGATTTTGCATTAGCTGACGAAATAAGAGATGAGTTAAAAGAAAAAGGTATTATCCTTGAAGATACACGTGAAGGTGTACGTTGGCATAGAGGATAATAGATACTTATGAGAAAGGAATGGAATGAATGCAAGAGTTTATTGACTATTTTAAAGATAGTCTAGAAATAAAAGACGTAGATCCTAAGCAGTATTCACCTTTAGTTCTTGCATATATTGGAGATAGTGTATATGATTTGGTTATCAAGTCAAAAGTTATAGCAGAAGGAAATGCACCAGTTAACAAACTGCATAAAAAGACTAGCAGTTATGTTAAGGCATCTGCACAAGCTAAGATGTTTAGAAGAATTGAAGATATATTGACCGATGAAGAATTAGTCATATTCAAAAGAGGAAGAAACGCTAAGTCATCAACAGTACCAAAACATGCAGCTTTGATTGATTATAGAGTTGCTACTGGACTAGAAGCTTTAATAGGTTTTTTATACTTGAAGAATAGATTTAAAAGAATCATTGAATTAATTGTTAGAGGAGTAGAATAATGACTACGCAAACAAAAACATTTGTAAAAGGGGCAATGATTCTTTCAATTGCAGGTTTGATAGCAAAAATATTCAGTGCATTATATAGAATACCTTTGGCATACTTGGTTGGTACTGAAGGTATTGGATATTACACCACTGTGTATCCCCTTTATTCAATACTGGTTTCTGCATCTTTAGTAGGAATACCTAATGCTCTATCAAAATTGACATCAGAAAAAATAGCAGAGGAAGATTATTATAATGCTCACTATATTTATAAATATTCCTTAATTCTGATTAGCATATTTGGAGCATTTATTTCATTAATAATGGTACTGGGCGTTGACCAAATCATTAAGCTTGGAGATTGGCCAAATGAAGTTAGATACGTTATTTATGGACTAGCTGTATCTCCTATTTTTATTTCTATTACAGGAGCTTTTAAAGGCTACTTTCAAGGAATGCAGATAATGGTTCCTACGGCATTGACTCAAATTATTGAAAACATCACTAAAGTAATTTTAGGTATAGGGATTACATATTTTCTAATAAATATGAATTATAGTATCACTATGTCAGTAGGTGGAGCAGCACTAGGTACTTCATTGGGATTTTTGGTCTCTACAGTATTTATAATATTGTACTATTTGAGACGTAGATATAGAATAAATGAAAAAATAGATTTTTCATCTCATAAAAGGCATATTGCTTTTAATGCAGTAGCTAAAAAACTTATAGTTATAGCAATACCCATAACAATTGTCTCTGCTGCATATTCTATAATGAATCTTATAGATTCTAGTACTATCTATAAGCGACTTGGAGCGATATCAATAGATAAATTGCAGGCAGTTGATATGTATGGACAAATGGGTAACGCATTTACTATAATCAATGTTCCTCTTACTATAAGTCTTGCACTTATGATTAGCATAGTTCCAGCTGTATCTATTGCTGTAACTAAGAAAAACTTAGAGGATTTAGTAGCTAAAATAAAATTGGCGATAAGATTTGCACTTTTACTTGCTTTACCTGCAGCTATTGGCTTATTTTTGCTGGCAAAGCCTATAATGGAATTATTATATCCTACATCTGCTGGGTATGAGTACTTGAGGCTATATAGTATCTGTTTGATATTTATAATACTAGGACAGGCATTAGCAGGTATATTACAAGGAATGGGTAAATATTATTTTCCATTAATATCTCTTGCAGTAAGTATAGTCATAAAAGTTATAATGAATTATGTTTTAGTTGCAAGCGAATTACAATTAAAAGGTGCTATTATTGGTTCAATATGTTATTATATTATTTATGTCTTATTGAACTATCTGATGATAAAAAAAGAAACCAAATTAAAGCTTAATGTGATAAAAATAATTATAAAACCTTTAATTTCAACTGGCATTATGGGATTAAGCGTTTGGTTGATATATAATGGTATGATTGAATTGGTCAATAGCAATACTATAGCTACTTTATTATCTATAATATGTGGTATAATAGTATATGTAATAATGTTAATAGTAACAAGAACATTGCAAGAGGAAGATTTTGCATTTATCCCTAACAATGAAAAAATTGTTAAAAGGCTAAAAAATATGAAACTCATAAAATAACAAGAGAGGTATAGTTATGGATAATAATGATTTAATATTAGAAGGAAGAAATGCTGTAGCAGAAGCGCTAAAAGCTGATAGAAGTATAGATAAGGTTTTTATTATAGATGGCAAACATGACGGTCCATTAAAAAAAATCGTAGCAGAAGCAAGAAAGAGAAATATTATTGTTAATTTTGTAAATAAAGACAAATTAAATGATATTTCCATTACAAAAAAACATCAAGGAGTCATAGCTTATGCAGCGGCATATAACTACGTTGATGTAAAAGATATAGTACAAATAGCTGCTGATAAAGGAGAAGCTCCTTTTATTATAATTCTTGATAGTATTGAAGATCCACATAATCTAGGAGCTATACTTAGAACGGCTAATATTGTAGGTGTTCATGGTATAATTATTCCTAAGAGAAGGGCGGTAGGTTTGACTTCGACTGTTGCAAAAACATCAGCTGGTGCAATAGAATATACGAAAGTAGCAAGAGTAACTAATGTTGCTAGAACTATTGATGAGCTTAAAAAAGAAGGTTTTTGGATAGCTTGTGCTGATATGGAAGGTGACCTTATGTATGATGTTGATTTAAAAGGTTCTCTTGCAATAGTTATTGGTAATGAAGGTGAAGGAGTATCTAAGAATGTGAAAGACAAATGTGATTTCATAGTGAAGGTACCAATGAAAGGCGATATAACTTCACTGAATGCATCTGTTGCTGCAGGAGTTTTAACCTATGAAGCATTAAGACAGAGAGAATATAATTAAAAGTATACTATGATTTTGATTGAAATAATATATAAGTATATTAACAGATATTAGACATGTTAAAGTTATTGCTGTATGATCTTTTGATTATTAAATATTAAGGATTATAGGTGAATTATCATAATTGAAATTGGTGTAATAACATTTACAAACTAGAAATTATATAGTATACTTAAATATGCTTTCAAATTAAGTTGGAAGGCGGATAAGTTTTGACACGAGAATTTCTATTAGTAGATGGGTACAATATTATTTATGCTTGGGACAAGCTGAAGAAAGCATTAGAAGAAGAGAGTCTAGAAATAGCTAGAAAGAAATTATTAGATATAATGTCTAATTACCAAGGCTATAAAAAAATAAATGTAATAGTTGTATTTGATGCACATAGAGTGAAAGGAAATAGAAGTATCGAAAGATATAATAACATTGATGTAGTATTTACAAAAGAAGTTGAGACAGCTGATCATTATATTGAAAAAGTCGCTCATCTAATAGGAAGAGATTACAGAGTAAGGGTAGCTACATCAGATGGACTTGAACAAACTATTATCCTAGGAAAAGGTGCTAGCAGAATATCAGCTAGAGAATTACATAACGAGATAAATATGATGGATAAAGATATTCGAAAGAATTTTATTGAGAAAATACAGATTGATAATAATCGTTTAGAAGGTCACCTAGACTCTAAAGTTTTAGAATGGATGGAAAAGATGCGTAGAAAATGATAGAGGGGTTGATGTAGTTGGATTATGCTACTTGGTACGACGATTCATATGTTACGTATTCAGATGAACAACTTGTGGAGTTAGTGAGAGAAGGGGATAACGAAGCTCTAGATTACTTAATGAATAAGTATAAAATTTTGGTTGAAAAGAAAGCAAAATCTTATTTTTTAATAGGTGCTAGCAGAGATGATATTATTCAAGAAGGTATGATTGGACTCTTTAAGGCAATTCGCGATTTTAAAGAAGAAAAGACTGCGTCCTTCTATTCTTTTGCTGATTTATGTGTGACAAGACAGATGATATCAGCTGTGAAGGCATCTACAAGACAAAAACATCTTCCTTTGAACTCATATATTTCATTAAATAAACCATCTTATGAGGAAGAAAATGATAAAACGACTTTGATCGATAAAATGCCATCTAGAAAAATTATTAATCCTGAAGAGTTATTAATTGGACAGGAAAACCTAAGTATTATTGAGCATGAACTTTCAGAAAGACTAAGTAAACTTGAAAAAGAAGTTTTACAAAGTTATATATATGGTAAAAGTTATGTTGAGATAGCAGTTAATCTTGATAGACCTGTAAAATCGATTGATAATGCGTTACAGAGAATAAAGAAAAAAGTTGAGATTATTTTAGTTGAAAAAGGGGTTTGATAATGCTTGACAAACCCCTAAAATTATTATAAAATTAGTCAGTGTGCTGGAGTAACTCAGTAGGTAGAGTACTTGCATGGTAAGCAAGAAGTCGGCAGTTCAAGTCTGCTCTTCAGCTTTTTTTATTTATTATTTTTTATCTTATAGGAAAGTCCTACTTTTTAAGCATATGAAATAGGAACGTTTTCATATGCGCTAAGGAAACTTTCCTAACGACAAATCCGCTTTGCGGAACGAGGCATAGCCTCTTTTGTTCTATAATTTTATAACAAAAATAATAATATGTAGGATTATTTAATAGAATTAAATTATATCATACAAAAAACTCAGTTAAGAATAGTAAAACTAATCTTAACTGAGTTTTTATAGATTGATTTTTTATATGAATCCCTTTTATTTGTTATCTATTATTTGTCTTTTACATTAGAACAAATCTGAATTTCATAAGCAACGGTTTGAGGAGGTATTGATTTAGTCATAATTTTACTATGTTTCACTACAAGTTCATCTCCATTTTTTATATCAGTAATATCTTTGATTTCACCTGTAGTTTGATCGGTTATTTTCGTTTCATCACTAATGTTAAATATAATTGTTTTGTTTTCATCATAGTCAACAGTAAGCATATGTCCATTTTTTGTTTGTGTTATATTTGATGTTACTCCTTTTATCGTATCTGCTTTTTCAACATTAATGCTATAGGCATATGTTTGAGGAGGTAAAGACATAGTCATTTTAGAGTCATGTATAGCTATTAGTCTATCGCCTTCTTCAATGTCGTCAACATTTAATTCTTGATTAGTGAATTTATCAGCAATTTTTGTATTGTCGTTAACAATAAATATTATTTTGTTTTCATCATACTCAACACTAATTAATTTTCCATTCTTAGTTTCTATAATATTACTTACAGTTCCGTCAACTTTATTTCTCTCAAATATATCAAAAACGTCTTGATCAAATATTTCATTAAAGAATTCAGCGGGTACATATGTTGATTCATCAATTAATTCAGGAGCTATGCCTAATGAAAATGGAGCCATTCTTCCTTGGAAATAGGAGTCTTTCTCTAAAGTAATAGATGTCCATATACTATCTTTTGATATTTCAACAGAACGTGTTTCGCCTACCCATTTTACATCCATACCTAATCTTTCACATGTTAATCTAAGGGGTAGCATCAAATAACCATCTTTCTGGTATGCTAGACCTTCTACACCAATATTAGTATCTATGGATACAGGTTTCTTCATGATCTCTTCACTATTATAACAAATAATATCAGTATCTGATATTGCCTGAGAGGTAATTCCAGTACCTAATGTCATTACACCAGCTAAAGCTATAGCAATACAACTTTTTTTGACTATCATATAAATATCTTCCTTCCTTGGGTATTATTTTTTATTTATTCAACTTTCACTTCAGTATTCTATGCTGGTAAGTTAATTAAAAGGCTTTTCAGAATAAAAATATAGGTGTTTCTTCTAAATTTTTGTCTTGCAAACCAAATTTATAATTTTTTATTTACCAATATTAAATTAAAGGTGGGGAAGTTGAATTACTTATATTAGACGAAAAACATTTTCAAAAAGTTCCAATATTTGTATGTATTTAATTTGACTTCCATTATTAATAGTCAAATAAAATTATTTTCATAATTAATAATCTAGAAACAGTATATTTTTATTTTATAAAGAACACTAATAAATTTATCATAAGGGATACTCAAGCTAAGAAGTTGAAATTAGATTATGTAAAAAATCTATTTATATGTATAGAGTTAATCTATAAGTTATTAGCTAAAATTATATTTATTATTTTTTATGGAACAAATTTTATAGTTTTTTCGTTTAATAGAGGAATACTTAATAAGGGAGGAATTAAATAGACATAATTTATGACATTTATTAACTTGAAATTTATTTTACTATTACAATATGGAGGTAGACGAATATGAAAAGAATATTAGCAATAATAACTATAATGATGGCAATGTCAGTAATGTTTGTAGGGTGTAGCAAGGATAATGAAGATAAAGATAATAATACAAATGTTGAAAACCCAGATTCAGGCAATAAAGATGATAATGAAGACAAGGATGGTAATCAGGAAATAGAGAAAGATGTTAAAGTTGAAGATATCGCAGAATCAATTAAAGATCAAATAGTAAAAGATATGGTTGAAAAAGGATTAAATGAAGAAGATATTACAGACGAAACCCCTTTGCCTGGATATATATATTCTGATTTGAAACAAGGAGAAGAAGATGCTCTAGTTACACTTGAAATTGATAAAGATAAAATTGAAGAAGGTAGAATGATAGTTCCAATGATCAATCTTAATTCTGATCAAATCATCATATTGAAAGCAGTTGATGATGAAGCAGTAACTGACCTAAAAGAATTTTTAGAAAAAACTAAAGAAGACCAGATAGGTGTTTGGGAACAATACTTACCTGACCAATATGAAAAAGTAAAAAATAATATTATTAAAACAAGTGGTAAATACTTATTATATGTAACTTATGATAATCCAGAAATAATAGAAGAGATATTTGATAACATGATAAAATAATAATTAGGCAAGGAGGGTATAGTATATACCCTCCTTACTAGATAATAGGAGTAGACATATGGTATTTTCCAGTTTAGTATTTATATTTATTTTTTTACCTGTAACATTAATATTATATTTTATAGCTCCTAAAAAAATCAGAAATATTATTTTATTAATAGTAAGTCTGATTTTTTATGCTTGGGGTGAACCTATTTATATTCTATTAATGATATTTTCTTCAATAGTAGATTATATTCATGGTATGTTGATAGAGAAATATAGAGACCAAGGAATCAAGGCAAAATTAGTGGTTTTGTCATCAGTCATAATAAATTTAAGTTTACTTGGATTTTTTAAATATGCTGATTTTATCATACTTAATATAAATAGTGTATTGGGAACTAGCCTAGATACATTCAATTTGCCTCTTCCAATAGGGATATCTTTTTATACTTTCCAAACTATGTCCTATACTATAGATGTTTATAGAAAACAAGCACCAGTACAGAAAAATCCTATTGCTCTTGCCACTTATGTAACGTTATTTCCACAGCTGATCGCTGGACCTATCGTTAGATACCAAACAATAGCTCATCAGATTAATAATCGTAAGGAGACGGTAGATAAGTTTGCACATGGATTAGAACGATTTATAATTGGTCTTGGTAAAAAAGTCTTATTAGCAAATAATATTGGATTTCTATGGGGACAAATTCAAAATACGAATATTAACGATTTAACGATATTAACATCATGGCTTGGAATTATAGCGTTTGGGTTCCAGATTTATTTTGATTTCAGTGGGTATTCAGATATGGCGATAGGATTAGGTAAGATGTTTGGGTTTGATTTTCTAGAAAACTTTAATTATCCATATATTTCAACTAGTATTACTGAATTTTGGAGAAGATGGCATATATCATTAGGAAGCTGGTTTCGAGATTATGTATATATCCCTTTAGGTGGAAATAGAGGAAGCAGATTCAAATTATATAGGAATCTCTTTGTGGTTTGGTTTTTAACAGGACTTTGGCACGGTGCAAGTTGGAATTTTGTCATATGGGGGTTATATTTTGGATTTATAATAGCTATAGAAAAAGCATTTTTGCTAAAATATATTAATAAATTGTGGAAACCCATAAGACATCTATACGCTTTATTGTTAATAATAGTAGGTTGGGTTTTATTCTCATTCGATGATTTAGAAGTGACTATTGAATATTTGAAAGTGATGTTTGGATTTAATGATGTTCCATTAATAAATAATCAATTTATGTATTATTTATACACTAATCTAATCTTATTAATTGTGTTAGTCGTATTATCAACACCTATTATAAAAAAATGGTATCAGACAAAAGTCAGTAACAATAAAAGCACAAAAATACAAGAAGCAATTATGCCTATAGCACTATTTTTGATACTCTTCATATCAACTGCTTATTTGGTTGATTCAACCTATAATCCATTCTTGTATTTTAGATTTTAATAGATTAAAGGAGACAAGAACAAATGAATAGAAGAGCAAGTATTATTGTTATAGTGATGTTTATAGTATTTATACTAACAATTAATCTATTGAATATTATAACGGAGGATAAACATTTTTCAGAGTCAGAAAACAGAATATTGGCTAAAAAACCTGAATTAACATGGAAATCAATTAAGAATGGAAGATTTACTCAAAAATTTGAAGATTATATAACTGATCAATTTATTTTTAGAGATTATTTTGTTGGCCTGAAATCGGATATAGAAAGGCTCAGGTTAAAACAAGATAATAATGATATCTTTTTTGGTGAAAATGAATATTTATTAGAAAATTACAATATGCCAAAAGATAATATTATTATTAATAATATTAAAGCTATAAATAATTATCAAAGCAGATTAGAAAACATGAAAACTTATGTTTTGTTACCACCAACATCTGTTAAAATTAATGAAGATAAGCTTCCACTCTTTGCAAGTCCATATGATGAATTGATAACAATAGATAGAATGAAGAAGAATCTACAAAATATTAGTTTCATTGATGTTTATGATAATTTGAAAAATAGCAGTAATGAATATATATTTTTTAGGACAGATCATCATTGGACAATGAGAGGTGCTTATTATGCTTATGTCAAGTTAGCTGACGCTATGGATATAAAACCATTGGGAATAGATGAATTCGATATTAATGTGGTTTCAAATGATTTCTATGGGACTTTATATTCCAAAGCAAATAATTATCGTATAGAACCTGACTATATTGAAGTATTTGAACCAAAAATGAAAAGGAATGTTTCTGTTAACTATATTAATTCAAATATATTGGCGAATTCTCTATATGAAAAGAATCATCTAGAAACTAAAGATAAATATTCCTATTTTTTAGATGGGAATCATCCTATAGTTACAATAAAATCAGATGTATCAAATGGAAAGAAGTTGGTTATATTCAAGAATTCATATGCTCATTGTTTAATACCTTTTTTAGTTAATCATTATGAGGAAATTCATGTTTTGGATTTGAGATTTTATAAATTGGATGTATATGAATATATAAATCAAAATAATATTACAGAAACGTTATTTTTATATGATATATTGAATTTTTCGAAAGATAATAGTCTTAGAATCATTGATAGATAGCAGGGTCACAGTGAAAATTAAAATTTAAGTAGAATATTCTAATCAATTTTTAACTTTACTTTTATAAGATTTTTGTATATAATAACGTCTATCAAATATTAAAGGAGGAATGATTGCACAAAAAACAATAACTCAAATAGTGACTATTAAACAAATTAAGGAATATGGAGGCAATTAAAATGAAGAAAATGATAGCAATATTAACAATAATAATGGCAATGTCTGTAGCTTTTGTAGGATGTGGTAAGAAAGATGAAGCTGACACTGATAATAAAGCTAAAGTAGAAAGTACTGAATCAGGTAATAAAGGTGATTCTGATGCTGACAATAAAGCTACTGTAGATAATGCTGATACAGATAAAGATGCAACTGATGCAGATAATACTGATACAGATAAAGATGCAACAGATGATAAAGATAGCAAAGATGATTCAACTGATGCAGATGCTTCTACAGATAATCAAGATAATGCAACAGATGATAGTAAAGATGCAACTGATGATTCTACTGATGATGATGCAGCTGCTACAGATGATACTACTACAGAAAACAACGATGAAGCTGAAACTCAAGAATAAATAATTTTATAAAAATATGATTAAATCATTGTAATATAAGAGTTATATAATAAATTATGATTTATTACAACTCTTTGATTACATAATAAATGGATTAAGCTGTTGATAAGGCATTAATGTTTTGTCAACAGCTTTTTAGTATCTTAAAATAAAATATTTAATAGATTTTGACATCTCGTATATAGTAATTTTACTTAGTATGTTTGTTTTTGAATAGCAATATAAATGTAAAATCGTATATTCTTAATGGAATAGATATGCTATAATACAAATTAATTATATGGTTGTATTATAATTTCTTACCTTAAGTATGTATTGATATGATATGTATATTTAATGAACTATTGATGAGAATATTGCAAAATGATATCAAATTATTGAATATAAGTCTATGAAATTTTCACATATTATGATATCATATATAGATAATAGGAAAAATTAGGTATTTTTTGTAATACTATATCTTATAATGTGTTTTTTTCTTATGCCTAGAAGGAGTATGTATAGGGGTTAAATAATAAACATAAAGGATACTCAATGAGATTCATATATACCACAGTAGAAAAGGTGCATTTTATGAGTGATATATTTTCTGGACTAGAGAAATTAGGATTTAATAATATTAAAGGTACAGATATATTTGCAGATGAAAAAAAGAAGAGAGTGAAAATGATAACAAATAAAACTAAGAAAATTTCAGCGAAAGATTTACTTTATGATAGGAAGGTTCTATGCCCTATTTGTGGTGAAAGATTCATTACAAGAACTGTTAGAGCAGGAAAGGCGAAATTAATATCTATTGATACTGATTTGAGACCTAAATATGATGTGATAACACCATATGCCTATGATGTTGTATTATGTAATTGTTGTGGGTATGCAGCTCTAAATAAGTTCTTTAAGAAAATTACTGCAACTCAAGCAGATTGGATTAAATCACAGATATCAAATTCATACAGAGGAAGAAAATATCCTGATGAATATACATATGAAATTGCTATAGAAAGATATAAATTAGCTTTACTTAATGCTGTTGTCAAGAAAGTTAAGGCTAGTGAAAAAGCCTATATATGTCTTAAGATAGCTTGGTTATATAGATGTTATTCAGAAGATTTGCAGAAAAAATCATCTTCTAACACATTATTAGATGAAGTCAAAGAAAATGAAATGATATTTATTGAAAAAGCGTATGAAGGGTTTGTTAATACATATCAGAATGAAGATTTCCCAGTATGTGGAATGCAAGAAATGACAGTAATATATCTATTAGGTGATTTAGCTAGAAAACTAGGTAAGTTAGATGAGTCTACCAGATGGGTGTCAGAAGTAATTGTATCAAGAACAGCTAATGAAAGACTAAAAGATAAAGCTAGAAATGTCAAAAATCTAGTTAAGGAGCAAAAAAGAATTTTGGTAGCAAAAAACAATGAAAATTAGTATTGTATTTACGGGTTTTAGGATTTCATAATATATATTGCAGAATATAAAATAAAATGGATTGATTTTATTTTATTCTGCAACAGATGTTAGATGTCATTTGTTATTTAATCAATACGTAAGCTATTTATTTTCAGGATAGTTCTGATTAACGAGTCTTTTGAATTTTTCCAAGGTTCTTCTGCAAATCTATAGTCATTTTTCTTGATGAACCAGTCCAACTCTTCCTTTATGCGATTGAGGCTTTCTCTTTCGAGTGAAACAATTAGATCAAGAAATGTTTTAAGTTGCGTGTCGTTAAGATATTTGGGTGCTTCATTGTATAACAGAGCAAAATGATTAAGACAGAAACCATTACTAGACTTTACTAGATCAATAAAAGAATCATCTTTTTTCCATAGATAAAAAAAGGTATCAGTATACTTATCAAAAGTTGATTTTATCTTATCACAAATATAACAATCATTATTTTTTTCTGTTATATAAGTATAAAGTTCTCGATCGCTAGTATCTTTTTTGGAGAATAATTTTTTTATGGATTTTGGATTATCTGTAGTAATTTGTTTGTCAATATCTTTTTGAAGTTTATCAAGATGACTGTTAAGCATTAATGCAAGACCTAATCTATTTTTGTTAGAATACATTTTTTGAAGATGATGGTTACAGAAACCTAGTTTGTTGGTTTGTTCTCTTACATCAGTTTCCATATAAGATGGACCTAGAACAAATTGTATGGTATTCTCTTCAAGAGTATTGTACATATTACAAAAAGGGCATTCACCACTTTCTTTAAATGAATCTATAACGGGAATCGTATATATTTTTTCTTTCATTTTTTCACCTACTCGTTTTATAATATATTGTAATTCGATAGTTATTTGGAATATATTGAGTATAGCATAAATATGCGTTTAGTGATAGAGTTTAGGATAGATTATTTTGAGGAGGTAAAGCAATGGAATATATGGTTGATAGCAATAATATAATAATTAATAGATTGTGTGATTTTGATATTGAACATATTCTGGAATGTGGGCAATGTTTTAGATTCTATAAAAAGTCAGATAAAGATTATATAATAGTTGCTTATGATAAGATATTGAGAATAACTCAAGATAAAGATGAAATTGTTTTCCATAATATTGATGAAGAAGATTTCAATTCAATATGGATTAAATATTTTGACCTAGAGAGGGATTATACTTCTATAAAAAAAATACTTAGTGATAAAGATGAACATTTACATAGAGCAGTTACAGAAAAAGATGGTATTAGGATTTTACAACAAGATACATGGGAAACATTGATTTCATTTATTATATCACAGAATAAAAGTATCTCACACATTAAAAAACTTATAGAAGATATATCAAAGCGATATGGAACTTATATAGGTGAGGAAGATGAAATTAAATTTTATTCTTTCCCAACAATAGAACAATTATCTCAAGCTACGGAACAAGATCTAAGAGACTTGAAGGTAGGCTTTAGAGCACCATATATTGCTGATGCATGTAGAAAAGTCATAAATGATGAAGTGAATCTTAGTAGATTAGCTGATATGAATATTGCTGATGCAAAAAACGAATTAATGAAAATTAAAGGGGTAGGACCTAAAGTTGCTGATTGTGTATTGCTTTTTGGAGCTAAGAGATATGAGGTATTTCCAACTGATGTATGGGTTAAAAGAATAATGGAACATTATTATTTTGAAAATGATACTAAGATAAAAGTTATTCATGAGTTTGCAGTTGAACACTATGGGACATTAGCTGGTTTCGCTCAGCAATACCTTTTTTATTATGCAAGAGATTTCAAAATTGGAAAAAAATAAAAATTAGTTTGTATAAATCTGTTATATATGGTAAAAATATATATTAGTTCAAATATAAGATATTAAGCTTATATATCAATAAAATAATATTTCAAATTTTGTGTTTTAATAAAAAATGGAGCAAAATGAAGAAATCAAGAGCAAATAAAAGCATAAAAGATATATGAGCAGATAATGGAGTATAACGGCTGAAATTAACATTTGCAATTAATTGCCTATTTTAATAATATATACCTTGAGATTAGCACTCGATTAGAGAGAGTGCTAACAACAAGAAAAAGAATAATAAGAGATAATTATAAGGAGGTAAATAAACATGAAACTAGTACCTTTAGGAGACAGAGTAGTAATTAAACAATTAGAAGCTGAACAAGTAACTAAGTCAGGTATTGTATTACCTACTGGAGCGAAAGAAAAGCCACAACAAGCGGAAGTAGTAGCCGTAGGACCCGGTGGAATGGTTGATGGAAAAGAAGTGAAAATGGAAGTTAAAGCAGGAGATAAGGTAATATATTCTAAATATGCTGGTACAGAAGTGAAATTAGATGATAATGAATATATTATCGTAAAACAAAGTGATATATTAGCAATTGTAGAATAATGGTTAAGCAATAATCAATATTAGAGTAAAAGTAATAAGAAAACAAGGAGGGCTACATAATGGCTAAAGAAATTAAATTTGGTGCAGAAGCAAGAACTGCTTTAGAAGCAGGAGTTAACCAATTAGCAAATACAGTTAAAGTTACACTAGGACCAAAAGGAAGAAATGTCGTATTAGATAAGAAATTCGGTACACCACTTATTACTAATGATGGTGTTACTATTGCAAAAGAAATCGAATTAGAAGATGCATTCGAAAATATGGGTGCACAACTTGTAAAAGAAGTTGCAACTAAAACTAATGATGTTGCAGGAGACGGTACAACAACAGCTACAGTACTTGCACAATCAATGATTCAAGAAGGAATTAAAAACATAGCAGCAGGTGCTAATCCAATTATTCTTAGAAGAGGAATGAAAGAAGCTACAAAAATAACTGTAGATGCTATTAAGGATATGAGCAGTGCATTAACTGGTAAAGATCAAATCGCAAAAGTTGCAGCTATCTCAGGTGGTGATGAAGAGGTAGGAGCACTTATTGCAGACGCAATGGAAAAAGTATCAAATGATGGTGTAATAACTATTGAAGAATCAAAGACTATGGATACTGAACTTGAATTAGTAGAAGGTATGCAATTCGATAGAGGTTACTTATCACCATATATGGCTACTGATATGGATAAGATGGTTGCAGAACTAGATAACCCATATATCTTGATTACAGATAAAAAAATCAGTAATATCCAAGAAATATTACCTATACTTGAACAAATCATTCAATCAGGTTCAAAATTATTAATAATCGCTGAAGATGTTGAAGGTGAAGCTTTAGCGACATTAGTTCTTAATCGTTTGAGAGGAACATTCAGTGTTGTAGCTGTTAAAGCTCCTGGTTTCGGTGATAGAAGAAAAGCAATGCTTCAAGATATTGCAATCTTAACAGGCGGAACAGTAATTTCTGAAGAAGTAGGTCTTGACTTAAAAGAAACTACAATGGAAATGCTTGGAAAAGCAAAATCAGTTAAAGTACAAAAAGAAAATACTATCATTGTTGATGGTGCTGGTGCAAAAGAAGATATTGATGCTAGAGTTAGTCAAATCAGAGCTCAAATAGAAGAAACAACTTCAGACTTTGATAGAGAAAAATTACAAGAAAGATTAGCTAAAATGGCTGGTGGAGTTGCAGTAATTAAAGTTGGTGCAGCTACAGAAACAGAAATGCAAGAGAAGAAACTTCGAATGGAAGATGCATTAGCAGCTACAAGAGCAGCAGTAGAAGAAGGTATTGTTGCAGGTGGTGGAACAGCTTATATCCATGCTTCTAAAGAAGTCGCTAAATTAGCAGATAATGCTGAAGGTGATGAAAAAACAGGTATCAACATCATCTTAAAAGCATTAGAATCTCCACTTCGTCAAATCGTTACAAATGCAGGACTTGAAGGTTCAGTAGTTGTTAACAAAGTAAAAGAATCAGAAGTTAATGTTGGATTTAATGCTCTTACTGAAGAGTATGTTGATATGGTATCTACTGGTATTATAGATCCAACCAAAGTAACTAGAAGTGCTCTTCAAAATGCTACTTCCGTAGCTTCAACATTACTTACAACAGAATCAGTTGTAGCAGATATTAAAGAAGATGAACCAGCAATGCCAATGGGCGGTGGAGCTCCAGGAATGGGCATGATGTAATTAAAGATATATATATTATTAAAAAGCCATCAGTTTTTAGCTGGTGGCTTTTGTGATTTTACACAATATATGTGTTATATTTTATAAAAAATTGTATGTTAGGAATTAAAGGTATTTATGTTTTTCTAGTTGTATAGTAAAGAGTATTGTTATATAATGCTTTTGTGATTTTACACAATATATGTGTTATATTTTATAAAAAATTGTATGTTAGGAATTAAAGGTATTTATGTTTTTCTAGTTGTATAGTAAAGAGTATTGTTATATAATCCTGTCTTTGACAGTTGAAAGAAAATAAAAGCTTGAAACCCCTTGTAAATAGGGCATATCAAGCTTTTTTGATTTTGAGATTTTTGCGTACCTTTTTTATTTTTTTGTGTTTTTATATATTTTTT
>NZ_BRLB01000026.1 GCF_027923465.1 Vallitalea longa | reverse complement strand
TTTTTGAGCACCTGTGAAGATGCTCTATTTGCCATGCAATTTTCAGTGTTCAAATTTGTTTAAATGTTTTTAAGTGTTCAAACAAAATAATTTATTTTAGTCTTGACTTTTAATAGTTAGTCTTTCTAATTTCCAATTATTATCTAAAAAGATAGTCAATTGGCTTGTTTCGCCTGTGGAAAGAAATAACCACAGCACGGCTACCATTATCCATATCAATCACATTAAATTTAGTATATACATCAATGATTTCTTCTTCATCATCAATATTAAAAAGCTTCACTTTAGGGACAAAAACATATAAAATTTCATGTTCAAATCCTAATTTCGTATTCTTCAAGGAATGACAGAAATCCTCTGGTTCTATTTCTAATAATATTGAACGCTGTTTATTGCTTCTAATATTATATTCATTTATGAAATCAATATTTTCCTGACGATTTTCGTTTTGAGCTATGCTATATCTATTATCTCGAACACAATCCTGTATTTTATTAAGAATGGTAGTTATTTCAGCTTTCGTATAATTCTGATTATAGTGTGGATTCATTGTATCACTCCTCTGTAATACAATGATACATTATTATATTCTTCATGTCAATATTATGTGCATCAATTAGTACATTTATTCTTTTTTGATTTAGTTTCAAGGTAATGAGTAAATATTAATTCATATCATAAAAACAAAATATAATATATAATTATTTATATACACATAAATTTTTATTTTTATTATCAAAATATTCCACTCAAAAAAACAGTCTCATTATCGCTACCTAATTCATGTATAGAACGACCAAAGGAGTTGCCAAGGTAAATACCATACGAATTGCTCTTTTACATATTTTCTTGATAACTACCAGATTTTTTTATCGCTTAAAATATTCAAGGCAATTTCTTTTGCCTTAGAACTAGTTGCATTATCTTCACCTTGTATATTGGTTACAAAAAGATATGTATCCTCATGGTTCTCAACATACCCTATAAACCATCCATTTACTACTTTTCCATCATCACTGCCCGTACCTGTTTTCCCAGAAAGTACTACATCATTTTTCTCCTCTAGAACTATAATATCTTTTACAATATCAATTTGTTCTTTTGTAAATGGCAAGTCATAGTTGTAAAATCTCTTTAACATATCTATCTGCTCTTTTGGCGATATTTTCAAAGAAGATTGAAGCCAAAATTGATCAATTCCACCAGAAATATCATTATTCCCATAATTAACTTCATTCAGAATTTCCTGCATTTGTTCAGAGCCTACTTCACATGCCAATCGCTGATAATACCATACAGCAGAATTAGCTATGGCAGTTTTTAGTGTATGATCTTTGTTCCAACTCTCATATGCTCTCTCCTTACCATCCCATTCAAACAATGTATTTTGATCTTTTATAACACCTGCTCTAAGTCCTATTAAGGAGTTTATTATTTTGAAGGTTGAACAAGGTGGTATTCTTTTATCCAATGTATCCTCGCTTGTATAAGCAGTAAAAGTATACTCATCATTTTTTAGGCTATACATAGCAAAACAACCTGTATAACCTTCAAAATAACTCACCTCTTTGGTATGACTGGAAGATTTAGTTGATACCTTAGAACATCCAGAAAACCCTATTATTAAACATACAATTGTTATAAAACTTAATATTTTAACTTTCACTTAATACCTCCATCTTTTATATATTAAAATTCATTTTGCCTATTACCTTTTTTCATAATTATCTCAATCAATAACCTTTTAATTAACTGCATGAATTATAGGTAAAAAGGTTGAGTTAATAAATATAATTTCTCATTCATCCCCTCCTTTTTTCAATCCTAAACATTATAATTCATTTCTTCTACGAAATATGTAGAATCCATGTATCAAACAACAAAAAATTCCATCCAATTTAAGGTTGACTATTACATTTAGTTAGGCTATTATAATTATATTAGCCTAACTAAAGGAGAGCGGATAATGAACTTAACAAACAACATTATTAAATTCTATCAAGATTATATCTTAAATGAATTGAAACTGATGAACAGCTCAAAATTGGACAATAAAATCACTTATAACAGTTTACTCTATCTGGAACTTATAGAAGCTACTGAAAACTGTACAGTTAGCTATATCGCCAATGCACTGAATATTGCAAAATCATCTGTGACTCTTAAAGTCAAAGAGCTGCAAAAACTTGGTCTCGTAGAAAAGAAACAAAGTGAACAAGATAGAAGAACTTATTATCTTACGATTACTCATCAAGCAGAAGACTTATTCAAAGTATATGATCTATCACTTGATAATGCTGTTACTGAAATTGAAGAACAATATACAAAAGAAGATATACAAAAATTTAATGAAATACTTCTTGTCCTAACACTTCATTTCAAATCCTTGGTGGATGAAGAAATCAAAAACAAATGATTCATAGGCAAAAATCATTGAAAAAAGCAGAGCAGGACAAATAATAATCACAATCATACAAAAATTATTAACTGAATTTCAATTCAATACATATTATCTATATTACAAGATTAAAATCTATAAAATCAGGAGGTAATACATGGGATTCAAATTTGTTAATTATAAAAGTTCATATACATTGGATGCAGCAAAAATGATGAGAAAAACGTGGCATTATGATAAAAGTTTTGAAGGACTCAAAGATAACATTTATTTATACAAAATATTTTTCCAATATTCTATAATCAGCAGTAAATATTGTGATCTAGTCGCTGATGAAAACGATAAATTAGTTGGAATTTTAATGGCTGGACCAATTATTAAGAAAAAGTCAATAAAGCATATAGGATTTGGTATTAACTTTATATATAAATGGTTAACAGGTAAACTAGGAAAAAGAAAAGCGGCTATGAATACTTTATTTATCTTGTATGAAGAAAACAATAAAATAATGAAAGATTCAAATAGATACGATAATGAAATCAACTTGTTTTTTGTGGATGAAAAAACCAGAGGAAACGGATTAGGCAAAAAATTGATGAATAGATATATTAATTACTGTAAGAACCAAAATATAAGAAGTATAATCTTGATGACAGATGCCGGATGTAATTATGGATTTTATGATCATTATGGATTCAAGCGAATCAATGCTATTCACAGCAATCTTTTTGCAAAACCGGAATTGAAGTATAATGGATTCGCTTATGCTTATAAAGTGGAGGAAGCTTTGAGTTAGAGGGAAATCAATTATATTTTGCGCCCCCATAAAGTTAGAACGTATAGCGTAGTAGTTTTTACTGCTACGCTATTGTTTTTACATCATTAAGATGAAACCTATATTCAATTGGGCTCATCCATTTTAATGATGGTTTGATTCTATATCCGTTATAAATACTCTATGTATCTTTTAATTTATTATTACTTAATTCCCCATTTCTGACAATCAATACTCCTGCTTCAAAGAAAGCGCGTAGGACTTTGCAACAGCCAATTCTTTATGAAGATGGATAGCCATAAGCATAGTGATAATTGCAGAAATTACATCAGCAATCGGTTGTGCATAAAGAACACCATTCAATCCAAGGAGTCTTGGAAGAATCAGGATGACTGGTACAAAGCAAATTCCCTGTCTGCAAGCACCAATGAAACAACCTTCCTTAGCCTTTCCCATCACAAGGAACAAGGATGAGTATACCGTATAGAAACCAAACAGCATAAATGATAGCCCATTTACCCGTAAAGCAATCTGGCCGATATGAATCATTTCCATATCTACTTTGGTAAAGAGCAACATAATTCTCTCTGAGAATACATTGACTATCAAGCCAAAAATAATACAAAATATAGTTGACCAAATAGTGGAAATTTTAATTGCTTCGTGCAAGCGATTATACTTTTTTGCACCGTAACTGAATCCTGCAATAGGCTGAAATCCCTTTAAGAATCCAAATACGATTAAAGTACCAACAGTCATAATTTTTGTAACCGGCCCCATTGCGGCCAGCGCAGAACCCCCGTATTCTTTTGCCCCATTGTTAATCATTGCAATAGAAAGGCTAGCCAACACTTGAAAGAGCAATGTAGGAATTCCAATTTTCAGAATCTCGGATATGATTTCTTTGGAAAAACTACATTCTTTGATATTAAAGGAAAACATACTCTTTTTGCTAATTATATAGAGTAAGTAAACCAGAGTTGAAACAATTTGCGAAATCGCTGTAGCAATTGCTGCACCAGCAACCCCAAAATCAAGGACATAAATAAATATCGGGTCTAAAATCACATTGAGTATAGCCCCCGATACTAACGCTAACATGGCTATTTTGGCAGCGCCTTCGCTTGACACAATATTATTCATGGTAACATTGAATACGTTGAATATAGAGAACGAAATGTAAATACTGGTATAAGTAATCGCATAAGGCATGACACTTTCAATAGCACCCAACTGCTTAAGAATTGGTCTTAAAAAAAGAGCTGTGCAGATAATAACGATTGCTCCAGTTAAAACACTGCTATACAAGGCAGTACTGGCAACCTTGTTTCCGGTTTTTATGTCCTTGCGCCCCAGTAATCTAGAAAGATAAGCGGCAGCACCATTTCCAAAAAGTAATCCCAAGCCGATCACTACCTGTCCAAGAGGAAAAGCTACAGTAATCGCACCCATCTGTTCAGTTCCAAGACCACCCACAAAATAAGTATCTACCAAATTGTAAAGCGCATTGATTAACATTCCAATCATTGTGGGAAGTCCCAATGCTATAAGTGCCTTTGGAATTGGCGCACTCCCCAGCAAAACCATTTTTTTGTTTGATTCATCCATAATAATAAGTCTCCTTTCACTTAATTTATACTTTAGTTTATAGTACTATAATTTATAGCACTTGAACAATAAATAAAATAGTACTATAATTTATAGTACTTGTCAATAGTGAAAGGAGATTTATATGGCTACAATAGATTTGATTGTATTGGGAATGTTAAAAAAAGAATCATTAAGCGCTTACGACATCCAAAAGTTAGTAGAGTATCGGAACATATCCCGATGGGTAAAAATAAGTACACCATCTATATATAAAAAAGTAATCCAATTAGAAGAAAAAGGCTATATTGAAAGTAATATCATAAAAAATGGGAGAATGCCAGAAAAGACAATATACTCCTTGACTGATGCTGGTAAAAAAGAATTTGAAACTCTTATGTTTGAAATTTCTAGTAAGCCAGTCCATCTTTTTTTAGACTTTAATGCAGTAATTGTAAATCTAACCAATCTAACACCTGATAACCAAAAAAAATGTTTGACAGATATTGAGGAAAACGTAAAAATTCTAAAAACGTATCTTGAAGAAAATATTATTACAAAAGAAAATAAATCTGATATCCCTGTAACGGGTATGGCAGTTTTACAACAGCAGTTGATATTGACACAAACCATTGAAACATGGATTGCTTCACTAAAAGAACATCTTACAACTTATAGTAAGGAGACAATCATTGACTAAATGTACAACAACTTATGAAAAGACAAAAGCAAGACGTAGAACCCATAATCTATAAAACTAACCACTTAATTGTAAGTTTTTTTATTCTATAAAAAGCATTGTTAACAAAACAAACTGCCTACATTAGACAGTTTGTTTCAAGCTTTTGCATTTTTTCTATTCTTCCACATATTGGACTTTTTTGTTTTGTATATTTATAAATTAATATATAAATATAATATTTTTTAATTAGTACCCTTCAGCGTACCACTTAGCTTGGGTCTGATACATATAACTATACTTTCCATGGGCATTAATAAGCTGTTCAAAAGAGCCTTCTTCTACGATACGTCCTTGACTCATAACAATAATACGGTCACAAGCTCTTGTAGAACCTAATCTATGACTAACTAAAACACCAATACGATTTTTCTCATTCATAATATCTTTGTATTCTTCATAGAGAGCTGCTTCCATCTTGGGATCCAGATTGGAATTGGGTTCATCTAACACCATTATACTACCATTACTATAGAATCCTCTCGCTACAGCTAACCGTTGCCACTGTCCTCCTGACAAGTGGATAGCATTATCCAGTAGTGTACCTATTGGTGTATCATACTGTTTTTTCAAGTCTTTAACAAAAGTATGAGCACCTGATTTTTTTGCAGCTGCTATGATAGCCTTTTTTCTTTCTTTCTCTTTCAGAGAACCGAATCTTATATTTTCTCTAGGTGTTAGTTGATAGTTAACATAATCTTGAAAAACAGCCCCTACATCTTGATATAAAAGACTCAAGTCCTCTATTTTGTGTCCATTAACTAAAATCTCTCCTTCTGTTGGCTGATAAATCCCTAGTAAAATTTTACTTATAGTAGATTTACCACTTCCATTTTCTCCTACAATCCCCATTGTTTCATCGGTATGTAAAATCAAATTAATATCACTTAGACTATTTTCTTGTTGATAGGGATAACGAAATCCTACATGCCTAAGTTCAATACTCTTTACTTTGCAATATTTATACTGTGGTATTTCTGATTCTCTTTTATAAATCATAGCCCAAAAATCTTCACCATAAAAGGTAGCTTGATAGATATTTTTACTATTAAATGCAAAACCTATTATATCATCTTGTGCTGTTGCAATACCTCTAATTACAATCGCTAATATACCCAGAGAAAATTTGCTTGTTTGAGATAAAAGGAAAATAGCCCATCCTATAGACAAAACATTACCTGTGGTTAACCATAGAGCCTCTAACAATCCCCCTCCACATGCATGTTTTATAAAATATTGTGTTCTCTCTTGTACATTATCTTTAGTTAATTTTAAATAACGGTTCAAGAAAAGAGAACGAAGTTGGAATACCATTAATTCCAACAAACTATCTTTCTTTGTTAATGCTCCTAAATAATAATCCGCCAACTGATTATTAGGATATTGCTTTTTATACATCTCATGCATCGTCTTATCTTGTTTCAATCTAATAAATATGATAGGTATAGCTGTCAAAGCAGCAATAACAGGAAAAACCCAACTGTAACAGGCTAACAGTATTGATATGGACAAAACACTAATAATACTGGATATGTACACTTGAATGGATATGAGACTTGTCTCAAAATGATTGTTGATAAAATCAAATGCTCGACCTATTTTTACCTGAGTTTCATTGAGTTCTTGTTGAATGACCGGTATTTTATTAACAGATTCAATTAAGTCTTTTTGCATAGGTATCTTCATCTTGGAAACAAGGTTATTACGTACGTAAGGTATTAGCAGGAAACATATTTTCCATAGTAGTAAACACACTAACAACATAATCATGTAGAGTATCAATTCTTTTCTTGAATCAGATAAAAAACCTAACTCATTAACTATTTGTCCTACAATCCATATCTGCAATACAGAAAGAAGCCCAAGAAGGATACTAGCTAGAATCATACTCCCCATAGCTAAACCATTATTATGGAAACAATACTTTAGCAAACGACCTAGAATCCATCTTTTTTTCATGAACTTTCACCTTCCTTACTACTTGTATACCATTTCGCTTGTGCTTCATATAATTGAGCATATACGCCTTTGTTCTGTATTAGTTCCTTATGGCATCCAACTTCAACAAGTTTACCTTTTTTAAAAACTAGGATTTTATCAGCCTTAGTAGCTATGCCTACACGATGGGATACTATAATCTTCATACTTCTGGAATCCATGTTCATAAATTTATTCATAATTTCCGCTTCCATTAAAGGATCCAACGATGCAGTAGGTTCATCCATAATAAATACATCTGCTGGTTTCATTTGTCCACGAGCTATAGCTATTTTTTGCCATTCTCCTCCTGATACTTCAATACCTTCCGTACGTAAATGAGTTAGCAAAGTATTATACCCGTTAGGTAAGGAACACACCCAGTCATGTATACCTGTTTCCTTAGCACAAAGAATCATATCTTCTGTAGGCTTAGCTTCTTCTTCTAAAGTCATTTCAATATTTTGAGCAATTGTAAAAGGATATTTATTATAGTGTTGAAAAATAGTTGATATACGTCTAAAATAAGAATCACGATTCAGAGTGTTAACTGGCTGATTATTACATAATACTTTTCCTCCTTGACAAGGATACAGCCCCAATAACATCTTTATGAAAGTTGTTTTTCCAGCTCCATTTTCTCCTACAATAACAACAGTCTCACCTGAGTTCAACGTTACATTAACATCATCTAAAGCCCTAACAGAGCTTCCTTTATAGGTAAAGTTAACATGATCAAATGTAAATTTTGTAATAGGTTCTTTTAAATCACAAGAAGGTTGTATATCTTCCTGTTCTTTCAAGAAATCATACACTACATCATCATCTAACACCTGTCCTCTAATAGCTATACAGTCTCCAATAAAAGCATTTATACCATTCTGAATAGCCATTAAAGCCACTGATAAACTTAAGAAACCAGCACCATCTATAGAAGGAGATAACAGCAGAAGAACGAGTGCTATCATATAACCTGTTATATCTCCTATATCTCCAAAAAAATTGAGTCTAAGGCTTTTGTAACGAAAGAGAGTATACTTTTTATGTATATAATAAGATATGTTTTCCCATCTGGTAGTAAATAACCCTTTCAACCCAAATAATTGCTTTTCTTTTACATTCTGAGATTTGGTTAGCAGTTCTTTATAATATTCTTGTAATCGTTGATCTGAAGTGACATGAAGGTCAAGTTCATGCTGTTTCTTACGTATTCTATAAGATAATAGGAATTTAGGTAAACATCCTACCATTATTATAAAAGCTAGATAAAAACACCCTTGAAATCCTATCATCAGAGATACCATTATAATCACAGATTTCAATATCTGCAAAGTGGTTTTATAGAGATTGGGCAATTGATTAGCAAATTTATAGACAGCTTGTATCTTAGTCTGAAAGGTAGAACTTTCTACGTACTCATAGGAAAGTTTACTGGTTTTTTCCACAATAAGACACTCTATCTTTGTTTTTATTTGATAAGATAATACTGATGCCAAAGGCATCTGTCCTAATAATAAAAGCCTATCCACTAAAATAGCTATAGCTAACATTATAATTCCATATAAAATACGAGTATCCATAACATCAGCGTTATTACCAACAATTTTATCACCTTCTCTAATGATAGTAGACAGAGCTGTTACATGTATATATGGTATGAACCCTGAAAGTACATAAAACAATAAAGATATCGCAAATAGAGTTTTGGTGTTTTTGATGATGAAGAAAATATTGTGATACAATTTGATTAGAAATTTTTTAGTAGTAATCATGTAATCACCTATACCTTCGCGCTAAGTGAAATTTATCTTTGTTATATAAAGTTATCCTTTGCTCAATAACATTCTTGACCAACTCATAGGAATCTGAATCTGTTTTTTTATCCACCATTCCATGGTCATTACCATTGATTAAACTATATATAAATTCTTGTTCTTTTGTTATATTTTTAATTATTTTATCCTCCCTAACATCATTTAATTATCCTGATATCTATCATACATATTTTTCTTAAAATATAAAATGGATACAAACGATTTTTTTTGCATTATAACGTTTTTCTATTTTTTTGTATTACCGTTATATTCCCACATAAAAATATCTCCAATCAGGAATATATGATTGAAGATACAAAAAAACTTTTTATTATTTTCATGTCTACCTAATAGGAAACAGTTCAAATGCTATCTATTCTCTTTCTATATTTACTAATTGTTTCATCGCTCCATATATGAGCTTCAATATATCTTTCTGGACCGTATCTTCCATCATCATTCCAGTTCTGCGGCAATCCATACTTTTCAATAATTTTTAGTATTTCATCATAAGTATAAAGCTTTTTACGATATTCCTTGCCATCATTAATTGTCGGACTAAATGTTGGCATTGAATCACCGTAAGTAAATGAAATAGTCTTTATGTCAAATTCCTCAATAGGGATTTTTATAAAGGTACTGCTTTCATACCAAGTGCTTAACCATGGACTATGTTCAATCACCATATAATGTGGTGATATCCTATTCATAACTCCCCCTTTTTTAGCAAACTCTGCCCTGATTATATTCTCACAATTATGTCTATACTCCACATATTTATCGTGTCTCTTCGCACTTTGAGAATTTGGTTTTTTAACTTTTATAGTATTAAGAATAGATTGAGCTTCATTAACCGGCAAATCTGACAAATTAACAAATGGTCCGATTTCTTTATCAAAATAATGATATAAATAAATTTCAACCACCCCCAATAACATAAATACAGCTATTTTTTAGATTCTATTTTCTGTATTCCTACAACTGTCTCAACATGCACGGTCTGAGGAAACAAATCCAAAGGCTGAATCTTCTCTACCTCATATCCCTCTTCTCCAAGAATCTTAACATCCCTAGCCATAGTTGCAGGATCACAAGAAACATAGATAACTTTTTTGGGTTGCATTTTGATAATAGTATCAAGCAGTTCCCTATCGCACCCTTTTCTTGGTGGATCAATTACAATAATATCCGCTACAATACCTTCATTGTATTTTTCTGCTATTACTTCTTCTGCCTTACCAGTAAAAAATTCCACATTTCCTATATCGTTAATTTTAGCATTTTCCCTAGCATCTTCTATGGCTTCAGGAACAATCTCGACACCCATGACTTTCTTACAATGGGAAGCTAGAAACAATGATATGGTTCCAATACCACAATAAGCATCCCATACAATTTCATTCCCTGTAAGTTCTGCATATTTTAATACTGTATTATATAGTTTCTCAGTCTGAACAGGATTGACTTGATAGAATGAAAGTGGTGAAATATTATACGATACGTTACCGATATAATCAGTTATATATGGCTTACCCCATAGCATTTTTATCTTCTTACCCATTATCACATTGGTCTTTTCCTTATTGATATTAATAAATATTCCTGTAACATTATCTATTTCACTAAGCCTTTTGATAAGTTCCTCACCGTTAGGTAATTTACTAGAATTAATCACAATCCCTATCATTATCTCTTTACTATGATGACTTATTCTTGTTACGACATGTCTTATAATACCTTTATGATTTATCTCATTGTAAGGTTTTATATGATTGTGTATCATATAATCTCTAACAACATCAATGATATCTTTATTCACAGGCTGTTGAATATAACATTTATCCGTAGTTACGATGTCATGACTTCTCATAGCATAAAAACCGATATTAATGTGTTCATCTAGTGAACTTCCTACTGGAAATTGCACTTTATTCCTATAGAAATATGGTTTTTCCATACCTATGACTTCGTTCACTTTTAGATCGGTTATACCACCTATTCTTCCAATAACATCCTGTACTTTTTTCTGTTTATATTTTAACTGCCCTTCATACGATAGATGTTGTAACTGACATCCGCCACATCTTTTTGCTATAGCACACACTGGTTCAACTCTATACTCAGATGGTTCAATTATCTCAATTAATTTACCGAATCCAAAATTCTTCTTAACCTTGATGACTTTTATTTTTACTTTTTCCTGAGGCAGAGCTCCATCCACAAAAAGAGTATATCCATCTATCTTTCCTATACCTTCTCCATTGTTACCTAAATCGTCTATCATCATTTCATAAAATTCATTTTTAACTACAGGTAGATCTTTAATTTTAGTCTTCATATATTTATCATCCTTTATACAAAATAAAAGAGCATCCCTATAATACAATAAATAGCTTATCTCTTAGTTACTATACTGTATTATAAGAAAGCCCCCATCTTATAAATTTTATCTATTAATATTTTTAACTAATCTGTTTTCACACAAATTATTTTTTCTAATAAGAAATTAGTATCTGGTCCTTCTAACATTTGAATCGAATATTCTCTGCCATCCTAACCAATTATCTTCCACATCACTTGTTTCTATGAGGTCAGAAAATGTTCTTAATTTTGCATCGCAGTTATCTGCAAAATGTAGAGCAAGTGCTTCTATTGTTTGTGGTTTCTTAGGTGAACCATACTCCAATTCTCCATGGTGAGCTAAGATACAATGTTTCACCATGTAAGCTAGATCCTCTGGGAAACCTGGAATTTCTTTGATTCTATCAGAAACCCACTCAGTAGATATCATTATATGACCTAATAATTGACCAGGGTCAGTATATTCGATAATAGGGAATTTTGATAGTTCTTTTATTTTTCCTATATCGTGGAACAATGCAGAAGTATATAATATATCCTTATTAATCACTTTATAGTTATCAGCAAAGAATTTACACATATTGAGAACACAGAGCGTATGCTCTAATAAACCACCAAGATAACTATGATGCATTGTTTTTGCAGCTGTGTGATCTTTAAATGTTTTAATGAATTCTCTATCTTCAACAAAGAACTTCTTAACTAATGTACTTAAATACTTGTTATCTATATCCTCAACAAATGTAAGCAATTCATTATACATTTCATTAATATCTCTATTAGACACTGGAATATACTCTTTCGGGTCATATTCCCCTTCACTACTTTTTCTTAACCTTCTTATGTTAAGCTGTATTGAATTCTGGAATGTAATAACTAACGCATCGATTTTAATATATTCATGTTCATTAAAATCATTAATACCATCATTGAGGTCCCATATCTTCGCATCTACAACACCTGTTTTATCTTGCAATTTTAATGAATAATAGGTTTTACCTGCTCTAGTCTTTAAAACTTGCTTGTTAATGCAAAGGTAATGTTCTTGTACCTGTTCTCCTTCTTTCAAGTCTACTATGTAACGCATACTTTACTCCTTTCAAAATTAACCACGAACATACTTCCATAATTTATATTAACTTATTGCAATTAAATATTATTAAATTTAAACTCTATATAATATATAATTTCATATATTTATCTTACATTATACCCTATTTTGATGAAAAAAAAAAGAAATCTATATTTGTTTTTATAAAATATAAGGCTTTGATTATATATACTATTATAATCAAAGCCTTATTTATCAAATTTATTAATATTCTTACTTAAACATTATACTAATATTATACTTCTAATTTTAATAATTACACTTAATATTACTTCTTAAAAATTAAATTAAACAACTAGTAATTTTTTAATACATTACATGACACTTTTTATTGGATAATGTAATAGATTTTTAGCTATCACCTCTTTTAGAATACAAATAGTGGTAGAGTAGTTGGTTTACTTCTAAACCATTTCATCAAAAATATTCATAATTATTTTCATAGAAATTATTTTTATTTTAAGATTATAGTTCTATTCTTTTATTATATAAATAATATTTTTCATATCACTATTAAATTCTTTAGGATAATAATATCTACATTTAAAAGGAATCATACATACTATTAAACTCCACAAAGATGCATATATTAAACATCTGATTAAAATTATAACTGGTTCTAGATTAACAAATTTTAATATAATAGTACCTATTATAATTAATAATATATTATTTAGTACTCCTCCTAAATAAGTTAATATCTTTTTACTTTTTCCTTCAATTTGTCCAAAGATAACATACCCATGCCAAAATGTAAATACCGTAAAGTGTATTGTTAACCTTTTTATATTTATTGTAATTTTTTTCCTGCTATCCTTTCCTATTGATATAGTTACCTTTTCTTTAGTAAATAACAATGCAAAGATGGCATGACCTAATTCGTGGAATAAAACCACAAAAGAATTGAAGGAATAAATAACCAATCCATAAATTAAGAAATCAATCATATCAAAAAATATCTCCTTTTAAATAATTAATCTTTAATATTTTTTTCATTATAACACAAAGCTAACTTTATTAAATATTATTGATTCGACATATTATATAATTTTATATGTTAATTATAATACCTTCATATATTTATTTTACATTATACATATTTTTTTAAAAAACCTAAATTTAATATTTTATTTTAAAAAAATATATGGCTTTGATTATAAATGCTATTATAATCAAAGCCATCATTTGTTAACTAATATTAAATTTCTAATCTATTAAAATTACTTCTTCAGAATTAACCAAATTAATACTAACTTCTAATACGTTACATTATACTTCTTCTATCAGTCAATTTTATTTGTAATTCAACTTTTTTGAAGCCTTCACCAGACTGTCTTGAAACTTTAACAGCAACAGTATCTCCTACTTCATACTTTTCAAGTTCTTTTTGTAAATCTTCGAATCCAAAGATTGTGACTCCACCAAATTCAAATATTATGTCTTGAGGTTGTAATCCACCTTTTTCTGCTCCACTTCCTTCTGTAACTTCCTTGATCAATATACCTATTGGTAATCCATAATATTTTCCGATCTCTTCAGTAACATCTATACCTTTAATACCTAAAGCAGGTCTATCTTTTTGATTGACAATGTCTTCAATAATAGGTTTTGCTTCATTGATTGGTATAGCAAATCCCATACCTTCTATATCTGTATCAGCTAACTTGCAACTGTTAATACCTATAACTTCACTTTGTGCATTAACAAGTGCTCCTCCACTGTTACCTGGATTAATTGCAGCATCTGTCTGAATGAATGTAGCTCTGGAATCTGTAAAATCTAATGTTCTATTAAGAGCACTAACATATCCTACAGTAACTGTATGACTAAATTGTTTTCCAAGAGGATTACCTATAGCCACTGCTAATTCTCCTACTTTCAATTCATCAGAATTTCCTAGTTTAGCGATTCTAATACTATTTTCCAACTCATCATTGATATCTTTCTTATCTATAGCTAATACTGCTAAATCATATTCAACATCATATCCAATTACTTGTGCTTTAATATTTTCTGAATTGAAAAATGTTACAATAACATTTTTAGAATTTTCAATAACGTGTTGATTAGTAACAATATATATGTCTTCATCGTTTTCGGCAAATATTATTCCTGAACCTGTTCCCTCTTGTAGACGTTCATTGTTAAACCAATCAATGGTAGTAATAGTACTAGTAATAGTTACTATGGAAGGTTTCATGTTATCTGCAATTGCTACTACAGGTGAAACGTAATTATTATTTATTGATTTTGTATAATTACTTACTTCTTTTAAGCTATCAGTAATTTTGGGGTCATTATCATCAAAAGAAAACTCTTCTGAATTCCTTGTATTACTTGTTAACATTGGGCTTATGTGTTTATCAATAAAAGGCTTCGTTACTTGCATACCAAATTGGAATCCCCCACCAATAAGGATTGCTACCAAAACACATGCTACCATTTTTTTCCATGTAAAATTCCTTTTTTTATTCTTCTTATCGTTTTTTATCTTTTCTTCAAAACAATGTTGATCGTTGGAATAAGCATCATCAACATTTATAGGAATCTCTTTGTGTAAATCATCCTTTAATTCGCTTTTGATAATTGTCGTTTCTATAACATCATCAAAATAATTTTTCCCTGAGTTTTCGCTGCTGTTATTATTTCTAGTATCTTCATTTTCATCCTTGTCATCATTAAATCTTTTAAATTCGTCCATGTACGTTTCCTCCTATCTAAAATGTATTAACCAAATATTACGGTCATTAACCAAATTTTGTTCATTTGGCATAATCTAGTCAAATAAAAATATAATTGGTTAATCATATTTTCTATACTATGATTATACTCATTTTCTTTGAATAAAATATGAACTCTTTGTTAATAATTTTGAATAATTTAGCATTTTTATCTTAGTAAGAACAATGAGACTACGTCTCATATAAGATTTCAAGAAAAATAGAAAGTAGAACTTTTTTATTTAATAAAAAAGACCACCTAAGCTCTTATAACTCAGATAATCTAGATAAAATATAATCTGTATATGTTAATAATGTTATTTATTATTTTTATTATCTATTTGTTTAACTTTATTTCCTTCAATCTGGTTAATATTTTTTGGTGCCGACATATTACAGTTACCTTGAATATGAGCTCCCTCATCAATAATGATACTAGCAGTTTTTATATCACCTGTTATCATTGCTGACTTAGTCAGATGTAATTGACCTGCAATATTTACATTTCCATCAATCTTTCCTGCCACTAGTAAGAAATCAGCAGCAACATTTCCTTTAATATAACCAGTTTCACCTATAGCTACACTAGATTCAATTTCCATATCTCCATAAAATTTACCATTTATCTGAACAGTATTCTTTGATTTCATAATAGATGTTTCTAATGTAGTATCTTTTCCTATTATGGTAGATGGTTTATCATAAGTTGCTTTTTTCTTTTGCTTAATCATTTCTAATTCTCCTTTGTACATAATTTGAACAAATTTAAATAATTAATATAGAATATAATTATAAAATATATTTTATTTACTCTTATATACATAGTCTAATGGGTTTTGCGTCTTTCCATTAACTAATACTTCATAATGAACATGTGATCCAGTACTTCTACCAGTACTTCCTGCTTTTGCAATTTTATCTCCACGCTCGACTTTATCACCCTTAGAAACTAATAATCTAGAGTTATGAGCATATTTTGTTGTCATCCCATATCCATGGTCAATAATTAACAATCTACCATAAGCATAATCATATCCAGCAAATATTACCGTACCTTTACCAGTCGCATATACACTTGTCCCATAACTGGCTTTCAAATCCACACCTGTGTGAAATTCAAATGAACTTCCTCCGAATGGATTTTTCCTCCAACCATATGGACTTGTTACATGAGTATATTTCACAGGTAGTGTTGAAGGATATGCTTCCCAATAAGGAATCATTTCATCAACTTTATCATTAAGTTCATTATATGTATCAGTCTCACTGTCAATCAGTTTAATGGTTTCTTGTAATTTACCTAATAGATCGTCAGCTTGTCCTAAAAAATCTCCCTCTACTATTGATTCCTCTGATTCACTTGATTGATTCACCATAGCCATTAGGGAATCATCTTTATAAGTGCTTGTAGAATAATTTACTACAACAGGTTCAATTTCAACTTTTGGTTGAATACTACTTATGGGTTGGCTATCAGTTGTTTTTTCAGTATTATTAAGTTTAGAATCAATATCAAGTTTTTGATCTTCCAATTCTTGTAACTTATCCTGAATCTGAGTAAAAAGTTCTTGTAAATCATGTAATTGAGAAAACTTTTTGGCATCTTCTACTTCATATTCTTGAATTTTTTCATCTTTATGGCTATTTTCATATGTATTAGTTTGCAGATTAAGACTAGCGGTTGCCATTTTGCTTTGAACATCAGCTACATTAGTCATAGTAGACAGTACCCAGATTATTACAGCAATAACACAAGTAAGTAGAGGAAACCTAATCCATTTAGGTATCTTAATGGTCTTAGGACTTTTGGTAGGATCAGGAATTATGACAAAAGTTATATATTTACGACTTTTAATTTTATGTTCTCCAGTACTATGCCTAGTCCTCCAATTCATTAATCACTCGCCACCTTTACTTAAAACATTTGTAAGATATTGTAAATAATTGGTTTATTTTCTATTATAGTCAAAAGTATTATAACACATTTTTTAATATATTTGTAATATTTTTTTAAAATATTAGTATTATATTAAATTATAAAATTTAATATATGACTTTTTCCTTTTAATATTTCATTCATTGTTGTAAAATATATATGAATACTATATATTAAGTGCCTAAAAAAGTTAAAGGTGGTTAAAATGAATACTAAAGTTTTGAAAACATTAGAATATAATAAAATTATTGAACAATTGGTGAGTAAGACTTCTTCAAAAATGGGAAAAGAATTATCATCCTCATTGGTACCTTACTGTGATCTTGCTACTATTAACAACAAACAAAAAGAAACTTCCCAAGCAGCAACCATGATACTGCGAAGAGGTTCACTAGCATTAGGTGGATTAAAAGACATAAGAGCCTCTATCAAAAGATTATTTATAGGCGGCGACCTTTCTCAAATAGAACTTCTCAATATAGGAGAACTATTAAGAGTAGCCAAGCAAGTAAAAGCCTATGCAAAATCTGCTAAAGATACTAATACGGCTAATAATCTAGATATAATATACGGTTTATTTGATGCTATAGAACTAATTAATCCTCTTTATAAGGAAATAACTAGATGTATAATATCTGAAGAAGAAATATCCGATGACGCAAGTCGTGAATTATATAATATAAGACGTCAAATGAAAATTTCTAACGGGAAAATAAAAGAACACCTTAATAAAATCATTACTTCAAGTACTTATAAAACCATGTTGCAAGACCCTATAATTACTCTACGTAATGATAGATACTGTGTTCCTGTGAAGCAAGAATACAGAGGTAGTTTCAGAGGAATGATACATGACCAATCAGCATCAGGCTCAACATTATTCATAGAACCTATATCAGTTGTTGAATTGAATAATAAAATCAAAGAACTCTTTACAAAAGAAAAACAGGAAATAGAAAAAATATTAGCCGATTTGAGTTCAATGTGTTTCATTCAAAAAGAAGAATTAGCCAGTAATATGAAAATATTAACAGAAATAGACTTTATTTTTGCAAAAGGCGAATTGTCCATAGCACTTAACGGTACAGAACCAATATTCAATGATGACAAATACATCAACATCAAAAAAGGACGTCATCCATTACTTGATAAGAATACCGTTGTACCTATAGATATACATTTAGGTAAAGATTTCACCACACTCATGATCACAGGCCCTAATACAGGAGGTAAAACTGTCACTCTAAAAACAGTAGGACTACTTACATTAATGGGACAGGCAGGACTACATATTCCTGCATTCGATAAGTCACAACTTACGATATTTGATGATATATTCGCTGACATCGGAGATGAGCAAAGCATCGAACAATCCTTGAGTACATTCTCCTCTCATATGACTAATATTATTGATATCCTACAAAATGCTACTGATAACTCACTAGTACTATTTGATGAATTAGGTGCAGGTACAGATCCTACAGAAGGTGCTGCTTTAGCAAATGCAATCTTAGAGAACCTTCATAGCAAAAATGTTCTTACCATAGCCACAACTCACTATAGTGAATTAAAAGTATATGCTCTTTCTACTGAAGGTGTAGAAAATGCATGCTGTGAATTTGATGTAAATTCATTAAGACCTACTTATAGATTACTTATAGGTATACCTGGTAAAAGTAACGCTTTTGCTATATCTAAAAGATTAGGTCTGACCGATAATATAATTGAAGAAGCAAAACAATTATTAGAACACAAAGAAATACGTTTTGAAGATTTAATAACTGAATTGGAAATTAGTAAAAAGACGACACTATTAGAAAAAGAAAAAGCACTTAGATATAGTAGAGAAGCTGAAGAATTAAAAAACAAAGTTGATGTACAACGTGATAAGATTCAAAAACAGAAAGATAAATTGATAAATGAAGCTAAAGAAGAAGCTTACAAAATTCTCAATAACGCAAAAGATGAAGCAGATAATATTATCAAGAGTATGAATAAGCTTAGAACAAATACTGATAATTCAAAAGAAATGGAAATCCACAGAAGTAAACTTAGATCATCCATCTCTTCATTAGAGAAAGATTTATCTACAGGAATAAAAAGAAGAAAAACAACTACAAAATCTCCAAAAGACCTAAAACAAGGAGATACTGTATTCGTATCTACCTTCAATCAAAAAGGAACAGTACTTCAACCCCCTAATTCAAAAGGAGATGTATTAGTCCAGTTAGGTATAATGAAGACCAAAGTTAATATTAAGAATCTTAGTTACGTTAAAAGCAATGAAATAGATTATAAAACAAAAGTTCCAAAAACCAAAAATAATATTTCTTCAAAATCCATGTCCATATCACCTGAAATAGATGTACGTGGTAGAAATGTTGACGAAGCAATTGGTGAGCTTGATAAATTTCTTGATGATGCATATTTATCTCACCTTCCACAAATTACTATAATACATGGAAAAGGAACCGGTGTACTTAGAGCAGGTATTCATACATTTTTAAAAAGAGTAAAATATGTCAAAACCTATAGAATAGGTAATTATGGTGAAGGTGACTCAGGTGTAACTATAGTTGAATTTAAATAAGGAGGTAGAACTATGGAATCCAAGCAAAAAATACTTATTGTCGATGATGATCCAAATATTACAGAGCTGATATCACTATATCTTAATAAAGAAGGCTATCTGACCAAATTTGTTCATAATGGTAATAACGCAGTAAAAGCTTTTCAAACATTTGCACCTAATTTAGTCATATTAGATTTAATGCTTCCTGGAATGGATGGCTATGATATTTGTAAAGAAATAAGAAAGATAAGTAATATACCTATCATTATGTTAACTGCCAAAGGAGAAACTTTTGATAAAATTCTAGGACTAGAGCTTGGCGCTGATGACTATATGGTAAAACCTTTTGATACCAAAGAATTAACTGCTAGAGTAAAGGCAGTTCTTAGAAGATATCAACCATGGGATGATAAGAATAAACAGGTAGTCGTTCCTAACCTAACAATCAATCTATCAAACTATACAGTAATACATTATGATAAGAAAATCGAAATGCCACCTAAGGAACTTGAACTTCTGTATTTCTTAGCTTCTAATTCTAATCAAGTATTTACAAGAGAACAACTACTAGACAGAATATGGGGTTACGAATACATTGGTGATACAAGAACTGTTGATGTACACGTAAAGAGGATTAGGGAAAAAATTAAAGAAACTGAATATTGGGGAATAAAGACTGTGTGGGGAATAGGATATAAATTTGAGGTGAAGTAATGTTTAAATCATTTGTCAACAAATTCTTCTTCATATATGCAATATTGACATTAATAATATTCATGATACTAACCACAGCATTAACCAATATTATTGAATCTTTTATTATTAATAACTACAAACAGAATATGCTTAATGTAGCAGAAGTCATAAGTGAAGAATATATATCAGCTTACTCCGATCAAACTAAGATGGCTACTCTCAACTTTGAATATCAAGTAGCGGTCCTAAGTAACCATATTGATTCAAGGATATGGATTCTATCTAGTGACGGAACAGTTCAGATAGATTCTGAAAAAGGAGTAAATTCTTTTGAGAATATTAAAATAGAAAATAAGAGTATAGAAAAAGCTCAAAATGGAGAAATAGTAACATTGAGAGGTAATTTTTATGGATTATCATCTACTCCTCTTGTAACTGTGATATACCCAATTAAAATTAATAGTACAACAAGAGGTATTATAGTAATGCACTCTCTTTATCCTGAGATTAAAAAGGAAGCAAACTACTTCTTCAATTTAACTATCATATGTTTATTATTTTCATTATTATTTTCAATAATGCTCATGTTCATATTCTCCAGGAGAATAACCAAGACATTCCAAGAAATGAATAAGACCGCTAGATCCATCGCTAATGGAAATTTCGAAAGCAGAATTATGATAACTACTAATGATGATGTTGGAGAATTGGCTACCAACCTGAATTTCATGGCAGCTGAATTAGGAAAATTAGAGGAAATGCGAAGAAGCTTCATCGCTAATATATCCCATGATTTCCGTTCACCACTGACTTCCATTAAAGGTTTTGTACAGGCCATACTTGATGGTACTATACCACCAGAAAATCAAGAAAAATATTTGAATATAGTTCTTGATGAAACCAATAGATTAACTAAATTGACCAATGAGATATTATTACTGACAAAGCTTGAAAACAATGGTATTCAACTTGATTACTCTGTCTTTGATATTCATCTCATTATCAGAGAAGTATTAATAAAATTCGAACGTAAAATTAGTGAGAAAAAGATTCACATTACATTATTAATTGATGAAAAACAGATTATGGTAACAGCTGACAAAGATAAAATTCAAAGAGTAATCTATAATCTTATCGATAATGCTGTTAAATTCTGTAGCAAAGGAGACCGAATAACAATAGAAACAACTAAGTATAAAGACAAAGTCAATATCTCAGTTAAAGATAATGGTCCGGGAATAAAAGAAAACGAAATCAAATACATCTTCAATAGATTCCATAAAACTGACCGTTCACGAGGCGAAGATAAGAAAGGAACCGGTTTAGGTCTTTCTATCGTAAAAGAAATAATGACCGCTCACGGAGAAACTATTAATGTTAATAGTAAATTAAATGTCGGTACTGAATTTGTCTTCACTCTTGCTTTAGCCAAAAACAAATAAACGACCCTGATGTTAGAAACTATATTATCTAACATCGGGTTTTTTTCTATTCCTCAAAACCTATATTATAGTGTATATTAGAAAGTTATAATATTTTTAACTTATTAAATAATATTATGTATCAACTTTCATTTATAATTAATATAATATATTAAGTATACGCAAAAAAGGTATGAAAAGATGGCTTATTCAGCTAGAGAACTACTCGCCAGAATAATAAAATGCGAAGCTGGAGGAGAAGGAGAAACTGGAATGAAAGCAGTTGCAACTGTAGTAATGAATAGAGTTCATGCAGCTGAAGGAGAATATCAACGAGTCAATCAAGGCGACCTTAGAAAAGTTATATTCCAGCCCGGTCAATTTGATTGTGTAAGATCAGTATTAGGCGGTGTAGCAAACCCTCAGACTATCTGGGCTAGTCCTCCTGAACAAATTCATTATGATATAGCTGATTGGGCTTTAGCAGGTAATAAATTATATAACCTTGACCCTACTTTATGGTATATGAACCCTTTTGATCCTGAATGTCCCATATATTTCCCATACAACAAATCAGGAGTTATCAATCAGAGAATACGAAAACACTGTTTCTTTGATCCTACAGAAATATACAAAGACACTTAGTTAATGATAGATTATATAATTTCCTATCGAATTAATATCATAAAAATTATTTATAAAGGAGTTATTTATGTATAGAAATAATCAACAATATATGCCTAATACGTACAGTTCATCCACAAGACAAAATAGGTCTTATCCTTACTCTAAACGAATACCTACAAGACAAACAATGGCTTCCAATAGATATACTAGTCAAATAGATAACGATAATGATAACCAAACAAATGATACTAATAACAATAATAATGCTGTAAGACGTTTACCACCAGTCATAACTAATCCTGATTATCTTCAAGGATATCTAAGAACTAAAATAGGTAAGTTCATGAAAGTAAACTTCTTACTTGGTACTGGTACATTCATTGATAAAGATGGTATTCTACAAGAAGTAGGTGTAGACCATATAGTATTACGTGATATTAAAACAAACGAAGACGTCATAGCAGATTTATATTCCATAAAATTTGTTGAAATACCTGATGAATAAAAACATAAAACACTTTATTTATAATATTATAATTATAAGGTGAAATATCCTTATTAGTGGGTTGATTACATTGTAAGCTTATCCATAATCACACATTAATCATTATTATAGTTATTAAGATTAATGTGTGATTTCTATATCTATTTCATTATATATATTATTATATTTATTCTTTTATAATTAATAAATAAAGATTACCTCTTTTTATAACCATATGTTATTAGGCTAAAATACACAAAAACAAGAGATAATTATTTTGTTTTTGTTGAATATTTATATCTTTCTAATAGCATATATATTTATGATGCAATATTATTACTAACTTGCATCATATTTAATATTTTAACACACAAAATTTTTAATAAAGTTATATAAAACCCTATTAAACTAGTGGATTATATGATATAATTTTTTTATAGCAATAGAAAACTATGCAATTTATATATATTGAAGAATCATATTGCATCGTATATTTATACATTAAGGAGTGATATTATGAAATTAAAGAATACTGAACATATTTTTGAAACAGTAAAAAAACGAAATCAAAATGAAACAGAATTTTTGCAAGCAGTTAAAGAAGTTCTTTCTTCTATTGACCCTGTATTAGATAAACATCCAGAATATGAGAGTGTAGTTAACAGTATTATAGAACCAGAAAGATTCATTATTTTTAGAGTACCTTGGATTGATGATAAAGGTAAAACTCAAATAAATCGTGGATTCAGAGTTCAGTTCAATAGTGCAATAGGACCTTACAAAGGTGGTCTTAGATTCCATCCAAGTGTAAATGCAAGTATTATTAAATTCCTTGGTTTCGAACAAATCTTCAAGAACTCATTAACAGGACTACCTATTGGTGGTGGTAAAGGTGGAAGTGATTTCGATCCAAAAGGTAAATCTGATAATGAAATCCTAAGATTTTGTCAAAGTTTTATGACAGAGCTTTCTAAATACATAGGAGCATATACAGATGTACCAGCTGGAGATATAGGAGTCGGCGCACGTGAAATCGGTTATCTTTATGGACAATACAAAAGAATTAAAGGACTTAACGAAGGTGTTTTAACTGGAAAAGGTTTACCTTATGGTGGTAGTTTGACTAGAAAAGAAGCTACTGGATATGGATTGATCTACCTTATGCAGGAAATTCTAGAACACAGTAATGACTCAATCAAAGATAAGACAGTCGTTATTTCCGGTTCAGGAAATGTTGCAATCTATGCAACAGAAAAAGCACTTGAACTAGGAGCAAAAGTTGTAGCATTAAGTGATTCCAACGGTTATATCCATGACCCTAATGGAATTGATTTAGACTGTGTCAAGAAGATAAAAGAAGTCGAAAGAAAACGTATTAAAGAATACATTCAATATCATTCAGAAGCTGAATATCATGAAGGATGCAAAGGCATCTGGACTATCAAATGTGATATCGCACTACCATGTGCAACACAAAATGAAATAGATGAAGAATCTGCTAAATACTTAGTAGCTAATGGTTGTAAAGCAGTAGGAGAAGGTGCTAATATGCCATCAACTCCAGAAGCAATTGATGTATATCTTGATAACGATATCATATATGCTCCTGCAAAAGCAGCTAATGCTGGTGGAGTAGCAGTTTCAGCATTAGAGATGTCACAAAATAGTATGCGTTTATCATGGACTTTTGAAGAAGTTGATGAAAAATTAAAAGATATTATGAAAAATATATTCGACCGTATCAATACCGCATCAAAAGAATATGGTCAAGAAGGTAATTATGTATTAGGTTCTAATATTGCTGGTTTCTTGAAAGTAGCTCAAGCAATGCATGCTCAAGGATCTGTATAAATATTCCTTACAATAAATACCCTTAGTTAAAAATCTCCTACCTTGAAAAAGGTGGAGATTTTTTGTACAAAAAGACTATATATAACACATTCTCTAAATAAAAACTGCCATATGAGCTACCCTCTACCATTTAAAATTTCTGAGTTCACCTTGTAACTGCATATGTGAAAAATTCTGCTGTCTTAATGATTCATATAATACGATAGCGACAGCATTTGATAAATTCAATGACCTGATATTAGGTTCCATTGGTATTCTAATACTTGTATTCGGATATTTAATTAAAATATCCTCAGGTATACCCGCACTTTCTTTTCCAAACATTATGAAGCTATCTTTTTCATAATCAACTTCTGTGTATGTTTTTTTTGCCTTAGTAGTTGCCATATAAATAGTAGCATTAGGATTTTTATTAATGAAATCCTCGAAATCATCATATACATGTAAATCTAACTTGTCCCAATAATCAAGCCCTGCTCTTTTTACTGACTTTTCATCGATAAAGAATCCTAAAGGCTTGATAAGATGTAAAGCTGTTCCTGAAGCAACACAAGTTCTACCTATATTTCCAGTATTATATGGTATCTCTGGTTCATGTAACAATATATTCATATACGATCACCTTATCTTTTATTCTTCCACTATAGATATATTTATTTCAAAAACACTATCATCATTAAATTTCAATGGTACACATATATTTTTTGAATGATTAACCATAATATTCATATCTTTTCCTAAACATATTGATGGTGGAGTTATGTCAACTATTAATCCTTTTTGAGATAATGCGGTAGCGGCATTACCCAGTATCATATTTGATAATTCACTAATAGCACTTTTAGCCATATTATTCAATTGATCCACTGGCATTCCCATCATCATCTTAGAAGCTATATTACATGCCGCACTAATGCTTAGTGTAAGTATAACTTGTCCTTTTATATTACCTGTAACACCTATTATTACAGCTAACACATCACCCTCATACTTAGCATCTTTCAAATAAGGCTTTTGCAATTTAGTTTCTAATTGACATACATCTCGTAAAATCTTCTGGGCAGCTCCAATAAACGGATTAATATACTCTACATTTATTACCGACATATGCTTTTCATCCTTTCGCTTCTAGTCAATACCTCTGTATAAATAAACATCTCTTCTAAATAAAATACTACATCTAATTATATATTTCAATAGAAAATATTGTACCATATTGAATAATATTGTTCAACTATATATAATCTTACTTATTAAATATTTTTTCAAATTTAACAACATTATATATTTCATATCAATATATATTATAATATATAATTATATTGAATTCATAGCATTATTTTATAAAAAGATAATATAATTTCTTAAATTAATGGTTATCAACCTTGCTATACTAAGTTATACATTAATTAAGGGAGGAATCATATATGAATTCTAGAGAATTAGTATTTAAGGCATTGAATTTTGATAACCCTGACAGAGTACCTAGGCAAAAATGGACATTACCTTGGGCTAATATCAATTATCCTGATGAACTTGCAACTATCAACTCAAGCTATCCTGATGATATAATAGGCTCACCTGGTTTTTGCAAGGAAAAAGATATATCTGTAGGAGATTCTACTGAAATTGGAGAATCCAGCGATGCATGGGGATGTAAATTTCTTAATTATCAAAGAGGTATCATAGGAGAAGTAAAAGAACCTCTAGTGAAAGATGAGAACTGGAAAGATGCAGATAATATTCATATTCCAATAGAATGGTTGACAATAGATAATGACAAAATAAATGACTTCTGCAAAAAAACCGATAAATTCGTTATGGCTGGTGCCTGCCCTAGACCCTTTGAACAGTTGCAATTCATAAGAGGAACAGAAAATCTATTTATCGATTTGATGCTTAGACCTAAAGGTCTTATGGATTTCATGAGCAAAATGCATGAGTTTTATTGTAAACTATTGACAAAATGGGCAAAAACCAATGTAGATGCTTTAAATTTCATGGATGACTGGGGCTCTCAAAAAAGTCTTTTGATAAATCCAAGTATATGGGAAGAGTTGTTCAAACCCATGTATAAAGATTATATAGACATAGCACACAAACATGGTAAAAAAATATTTATGCACTCAGATGGCTATATCTTAGATATTTATCCACATCTGATAGAATTAGGACTTGATGCTATTAATTCCCAAATCTTTTGTATGCCAATGAATGAACTATCAAAATTCAAAGGTAAAATTACTTTCTGGGGTGAGATAGATAGACAAAACTTGCTTCCTAACGCAAATACAGATGAAATCAAGGATGCAGTAATGTATGTCAAAAACAACTTATGGGATAATGGTGGATGCATAGCTCAATGTGAATTTGGTCCTGGTGCTAATCCAGATAACGTAGAACAGGTATTCAAGACTTGGAACGAAATATCGTAACTAAACACATTTAAAAAACTTCATATGGTCTTGTTGAATAGAAAACATAAATTTGATATACTATATTAATATAATTATAATCATCAATAGAAAGGCTATATAATATAGATGGCTAAAAATATATTAAATATAAATCTATCAAAATATAAAAACGATTTTATAATATTGAATAAGATATTTTATAAAGACATTCTAGTTAATGATATTCTATGTAAAATACTTGGAATCAATTATATGCATACAGATTCCAATTGGAATATCCATAAGCATAAACATTCTTTTTTTGAATTTCATTATATAACTGATAATTATGTTTTCACTACATCCAATGGTATAAAACGCAAAATTACTCCAGGCATGTTCTATATATTAGCACCTGGAGTATTGCATTCTCATAATCAAGAAAACGTAGGACATACTGGTTTTTCTATGAGATGGGAAATATCATTAAATAATACCAATGGTCAATCATTATGTAATCTGAAATCCAAACAATTAATTACCGCATTTTATAACATCACATCAGAACCTTTATACGACGATGGTACGATTATAGAAAGTGTAATAAACTTATTAAAAATAGGCAATTTGCCACTAACTGAATTTGAACTTCAACTAGCTTTCTTTCAAATCATCATAAGATTATTGCACTTTTACAATAAAGACCTTTCTACCTTCAAAAGTACTACTAATAATAGTGATTCTTACGATAACAACATTATCAACAATTCTATCCAATTTATAGAAGACAATTATTATCAAGATATAAACGTTACAGATGTAGCTAATTCAGTTCATGTCAGTTACAGCCACCTTTCTAGACTATTTAAAAATAATGCTGGAGAAACCATTAATAAATATATAAAAATGGTACGATTGAAAAAAGCCTCCTATTTATTGAAATGTACCAATAAAGATATGAAAACCATTGCTAAAGAAATAGGTTATAATAGTGAGTATTATTTTTGTAATGATTTCAAGAAGAATATAGGCATGTCACCTGGTAATTATAGGAAAAATAGCTCTACCCTTTCAGAGTAGCTTTCCTCCTTCTTATCAAAACTTGACAAACAATATAAGAGGAGTATAATAGTTACTAGATAATAATTATTATTGAAAGGAGAAAATAGTATGCAACATATAGCTGAGCTATTAAAAGCACACAAACTTAAGGTTACTCCTCAAAGAATCGCTATATTCAAGATACTATATGACAGCAAGGAACATCCAAGTGCAGAACACATATATAAATGCTTACAAGAAACACATCCTACCATGAGTTTGGCTACTGTTTACAAAACTCTTGACACTCTAAAAAAAGCAGGATTGGTCCAAGAATTTAATGTAGGCGAAGACAGTTTTAGATATGATGCTAATGTAAAAGCACATCCTCATATGATATGTCTAAAATGCAACCAAGTATTTGACCTTAATACTGAAAAACTAGATAATATAAAAAAATATGTAGAAGAAGATACAGATTTTGATATTCAATATGAAAAAATATTTTTCTATGGAATATGCGGTAACTGTAAAAAAGAATCAAATTAATAAGAAAAGGGACTTTTCTAATATAATAGTCCCTTTTTTATTTTATCAATAAATCTATTTATTTTTCTCATACTGGAACGTTATTTATTAAAATCTATTTTATTAACCTACTAACAAATTTTTCGATTCTACTTATTGCTAATTTCAGATCTTCTATACTATATGCATAAGAGCATCTAATAAATCCTTCACCACTATCTCCAAATGCTGTACCCGGTACAACAGCAACCTTTTCTTCCTTAAGTAATCTATTCGCGAATTCCTCAGATGTCAGCCCTGTCCTCTTAATAGATGGAAATAAGTAAAAAGCTCCTAATGGTTCAAAACATTCTAGACCCATTCTCCTAAATCCTTCTATCATGACTTTTCTTCTTCCATTATAAGCGTTTCTCATTTCTTGTACATCGGAATCGCTATTTTTTACTGCTTCTATAGCTGCATACTGACTTGTTGTAGGAGCACACATGATACCATATTGGTGAATCTTAGTCATAGGTGCTATAACCTCTTTTGGTCCTACTGCATAACCCATTCTCCAACCTGTCATAGAATATGCTTTTGAAAAACCATTAATGATTATCGTTCTTTCTTTCATACCTTCAATAGAAGCTATAGAAACATGCTTTTGTGCATATGTAAGCTCTGCATATATTTCATCAGATAAGACTATCAGATCATGCTTGATCGCAACTTCTGCAATCTTCTTGAGATCATCCCTATCCATTATAGCCCCTGTCGGATTATTAGGAAATGATAAAACCAATATTTTAGTTTTGTCTGTTACATATTGTTCAACTTCCTCTGGTGTTAATCTAAACTCATTTTCTTCTTTTAGAGGTATAGTTACAGGTTTTCCTCCTGCTAGAAAAGCACATGGTTTATAAGAAACGAAACATGGTTCTGGAATAAGGACTTCATCCCCTGGATTAATAAGTGCTCTAAAAGCAAGGTCTATTCCTTCACTTCCACCAACTGTTACCAATGTTTCAGTCTTATAATCATAATCTAACTCAAATCTTCTCTTTAGATATTTACATATTTCGTCTCTAAGTTCCAACATACCTGAATTGGATGTATAAAAAGTTTTTCCTTTTTCTAGAGAATAAATTCCCTCTTCTCTAATGTTCCATGGGGTATCAAAATCAGGTTCTCCTACCCCTAATGATATTGCATCTTCCATTTCTGATACTAAATCAAAAAACTTTCTTATACCAGAAGGTGGAATTACTTTAACTTTCTCTGATAATTTCTGCTCCAACATTATGGTGTCACCGCCATTCTCTCGTCTTTTTTATTTTTTTCTAGTATTATACCATGGTCTTTATATTTTTTAAGTACAAAATGAGTGGCTGTACTTAAAACCGATTCTAATGGCGCTAATTTCTGTCCTACGAAAAGAGCTACTTCTTTCATAGTCTTTCCTTCAATAATTACAGTTAAATCAAATCCTCCTGACATAAGGTAGACTGCTGTAACTTCTTTGAATCTATATATTCTTTCAGCGATCTTGTCAAACCCTTGTCCTCTTTGAGGAGTCACTTTTACCTCAATCAATGCTGTAACCTTATGAATATCAGTTTTGTCCCAATTGATAATCGTATGATAGCCACATATAATCTGTTCTTTTTCTAATTTACTTAGTTCTTTTGCAATATCTTCTTTGGGATTCTCTAATATAGTGGCTAGGTCATCAACTGTTACCTTACAATTCTGCTCTAGTATACCTAAAATTTCTTGTCTCATATATAGTACCTCCACTTTTAATGTTTTGTATGTTAATCTAGGCAATTAATAACTTTATATAACTCATCTGCTTTAGGTGGGGTTAGTGCTCTTCTAGTATCGGATTGAACAACTATTCTGTCTTTTCCTTCTACTATTTTGCCAATTACTGAAGAATTGATTCCTGCTTCTCTCAACTTGTCTACTAATAATTCCCCTTCATATGTAGTGATAATCATGCATCCGCTAGAAATTAGCTTATATGGATTGATGTTATAATATTCGCATATTTCAATAGTCTCTTGTTTTATAGGAATATCTTCAAGCTTAACTTCAAGACCTACATTAGAACATGCTGCAACTTCCCACAGAGCTCCAAATACACCACCTTCAGTTACATCATGCATAGAAGTAGCTCCGTGTTTCACGGCTATCTTTGCCTCTTCTACAACAGAAATACAATCACCTAGCTTTATAGCATTATCAATAAGATCTGAATTGAAATGTTTCCTTAACTTATCCTCATTATCTTTAGTAATTATTGCAGTCCCTTCTAAGCCAGCCCATTTTGTAATAATTACATCTTGTCCCACTTGCGCTTTCCCTGTTAGAACAAGTTTATTTTTCATGGCTTTCCCAATACCGGTTACTGAGATAATGGGTTTATTAACTGAATTAGTGACTTCTGTATGTCCTCCCATTACCTCAATATTTAATATTCCACATTGATTATTGACATCTCGCATAATCTTTTTTAACTCTTCTTCAGTAAAACCTTCCGGAAGAAGTAAAGTTAATAGAATACCTACAGGTTCTGCACCACTAGAAGCTAAATCATTGGCTGTAATATTAACCGCTAGTGACCCGATATCTTTTACTGCACCTGTTATTGGATCTGTTGATACAACACATACTTCATCTTTGTCGAATTGTATTGCAGAGCAATCTTCACCAACATTAGGTCTAACGATAACTTCATCTCTGTGTACATTAAGTTGCTTGAATATTGATCTCTTAAGTACGGTCTCCGGTACTTTTCCCAGCTTCATCATCATCGACTCCTTCGTCTGTAGCTCCATCATTTTCCCTGATATCTTCTATGTCAGATTCATTATTATTGACATTATTTTCTGAAATATTACTATTCTCATTATCCTTGTTGCTGTCATCAGTAGTATCTATAGGCTTTTCCTTTTCTTTATCTACATCTGAATGCTGAACACTTTCATCATTATTATCTATGTTACTGTCTTCATTCTCTACTGAGATCTCACCATTATCTATATTACTATCATCATTGACTATTGGACTCTCATCATCATTATCTACATTGTTGTCTTCATTATCTGCTGAGCTCTCATCATCATTATCTACATTACTGTCTTTATTCTCTACTGTATTCTCATTATTATTATCTGCATTATTATTTGTAGAATCATTTTCTGGATCTTCTATAGTACTCTCTTCATCATCAATAACATTTATTGTCTCTACAGCTTCATTTTCTGTTATATTATCAGCTTCCATAGTTCCATCAGGGTTCTCTATTTCTGCTACTTTTATTATAGCACTAACTGGTTTATAATAACTGGTATTTATCAATTGTTTATCAGTTAATTTATCATTAACATAAATAAGTTTGAACAATTTCACTTTATATCCACTAGAACCTTTTTTAGTAGTAATTTTCTGTCCAGGAGCTAAAGAACTATCTTTTACATACTTAGGTTCTGGAGGAGCAATCTTCTGAATAACTTCCGTTTTAAATTCAACTCTCCTATTGCTATCTCTTTCTTCCTTGCCATATAACCTAATTGTTACTTTTCCCCCTTGTACATAACTTTCAATGAACACAGGGTATTCTGTAGTATTTTCAAAAACAAAATCAATTTGTGTGCCAGCCATTGTAGCATCTTTACCTAATTCAACATAAGTTACAGGCAATGAATGATTTCTTCTTTCTATAACTTTAAGTTCAGCCATCAAAACAGCATTATATAATGTAGTAGAAACTTGACATATTCCTCCACCAAGTCCATCTTTCACCTCTCCTGAAACAAATATTGGAGCTGCCTTATAACCATTCTTGGTACTTATAGGACTTATAGCCCCATGAGTAGCGAAATCTTCACCTGGATAAACTATTGATCCATTCATCTTGTTACAAGCAATTATCAAGTTCTTAGTTCTATCTTTATTATTATTGTGTGGAGTAGTATATTCCCCTATGACATCCTTTACATTACTATAATACTCTTTTGTATATTGAGGTTTTGTCTCTTCTACAACAAGTGTTAATTCCTCTTTAAAATTATCTATTGCATTTTTTAGATTAGCAATATTAGTTTCAACATTTAAATTCAAGCCATCTATTTCTTCATCTATAATAAACTCACTATTTTTTCTATGTATTATAGCATTTTTTGGCTCTATATTAAAGTCATTTTTAATAGATGTAATAAATTCTTTTATTTTCTCTTCATTATATATATTTTTTACACTATAATCAATTTTATCTTCTTTCAGTTTTATTATTTTATTATATCTATCCTTAAGACTTCCTGTTTTGAATAAATTATAAGCTTCATCCACTACTTCAAGATAATTAGATTTGAATTCAAAATACTGATATGACTTTTTATAAACTTTATCTTTATAAGATATAGTTATCTCTTTATCAAATATCTCTTCATCAATTATATCTTCCATTTTATCTAGAGCTTCATCCTTAGTCAATCCCCCTATGTCTATCCCTTCAATACTGATTCCTTCGTAAATTACGTCTCTGTTGACAACTTCTTTCATATTATTATTTCTAATGAAAAAATAGCATACTATAGCACCAATAACCACTACGGCGACAATTACTGTTATCCAGATCCATTTCTTTTTTTTATTAGTATTCTTTAGTTCTTCCATCAAAGTATCCTCCCTCTAAAACAATCCTAAAATAAATACCTTCATATATTATATTATTTATTACAATGTCAAAAGATGATATGTTCAAACAATATTTGAAATTTTTTTCTCTTGTCAAAATCGCTATATTACGCGTAAATAAGTCTATATATACATTGAATGTATATATAGGCTTATATATGATAAGATAACCATTTTTATAAGTTAAATAAACCTATTAAGTGATTTCCCATATTCTCTACATTTCTTTTCATTCAGTTTACTATAACTACCCATGAGTTTTGAAATAGAATTCATATAGCTTTCGACACTTTGAAGTTCATTGGAACTCAACTCACTATTATCAATTTCCCCAGCAAATACGGCAGTCTGATTAATTTGCCCAGGAATGATATCGGTGAAAGCTTCAATATTCATTTCTCTTTTTGACTTTTCTTCATTATCTGAAGAAACAACAAAGACAGATTTATTCTTGTTTTCCAGTTCATTCCTATTTCTAGTAATGAAATTGCTCATTTCTGGAAGAGGTTCGTGTTCATATATAGGTGTTCCCAATATGATATAATCATAATTAAGATTATGAACGTTATTTACATTTAGTACATCTACATTTCCTCTAATTTCTTTACCAATCCATTGCGCTATTTTTTCTGTACTTCCATGCTTAGAAGCATATGCAACAAGAACATCCGATGTAACATTACGCATATCAAAACAACTCCTTATTAATTTATTAATGATTATACTTAAAAAGTGCTTTTAATTATTTTGTCCAATTAAAATTCTAATATACTTGTCCCTCTTAAGTATTTTACCATTATATTAGTAAAATTGTTAGATAAATATGTAATTTATATCAAATAATTTATATCCTTTAGAAATGAATATCTTTTAATATGCTTATTTAATAATAAAATAGACTTTATTTAGCAAATTAAATGTCATAAGTCAAATTAAGACCTATAAACAATTTGGCCTTAGCTAAAATAAAGTCTATCTCATATATAATATATATATAATTTTTTTTAGGAAATTTTTAATTATTTAAGTTAACTAGAATAGTATCCCATATCAATACACTTACTTCTCCTCTAGTAACTTTCCTGTGTACATTATAATCATCTTCGATGGAGATTATTCCTATTTCTTGTGCTTTGTTAATATAATTAGTCGGCCAATCACCTTCAAGATCTTTGTTTTGACCTAACGCATTAACTAATATCGTTACTACTTCTGCATAACTAATATTGTGAAGAGGTCTGAATGTTCCACCGGTATCACCTACAATCAACTTTAGATTATAAGCTTTTTGAATATCAGGGACAGCCCAGTAATCGGCTTTTACATCACTAAAATTCTTACCTTGCCCTGGAACTTCCTTATCACTGTATCCTAATGCTCTAACCAATAGAGCTGTAACTTCCGCTCTAATAATATACCTATCCAATCCTAGTGTACCATCTGTATAACCTTTTAGGAGTCCAAGCGTATGTAGCTGATTACCTGCATAATTTTCCTCATCAGTGGCAGCAGTTACAACAACACCTGTTATATTAACCATAATCAAGATACTTACTAACATTATTGCTATTTTATTTTTCACCATTATCCCCCTTACGTTTTATCAGTCAGTAATACCATTAACTAATTCTAGAAAACAACAATTAGTTATATATCATTATAGCATACTTTTCCAATTTATAGATTACCAAAAGATAACAAATTCATATCAGTTTAATTAACCTATGTTTCTTAATAAGGGGGGAAAAATCAACACCTTATTGCTTTTTGATTCCTAATTCATTCATGAGTTCTTTGAACTTAGATGGTTTTAAAGATTGTGCACCATCACACAAAGCACATTCAGGATTATTGTGTACTTCTATCATTAATCCGTCCGCTCCAACAGCTACTGCTCCTTTTGATAATGGTCTAACCATTTTCCATTTTCCAGTTGCATGACTTGGGTCAACGATAATAGGTAAATGACTTATTTCTTTTATAACTGGTACAGCACTAAGGTCAAGAGTATTTCTAGTATATGTCTCGAAAGTTCTTATTCCTCTTTCACACATGATTACATTCTCGTTTCCTTCTGACATTATATATTCAGCAGCCATAAGCCATTCTTCAATGGTTGCACTAAGTCCTCTTTTTAATAATACAGGCTTTCCTATTTGTCCTGCTTTTTTAAGAAGTGCAAAGTTCTGCATATTTCTAGCACCTATTTGAATTACATCTGCGTACTTGGCAACTACTTCTATCGTATCTAGACAGATAGCTTCGGTTACAATAGGTAATCCTGTTTCTTCACTTGCAGCCTTTAATAATTTCAATCCTTCTTCACCAAGTCCTTGGAAACTATATGGTGAACTTCTTGGCTTATAAGCCCCTCCACGAAGTAAAGTAGCTCCTGCTTCTTTAACATCTCTTGCAACTTCTATCATTTGCTCTTTTGTTTCGACTGAACAAGGACCTGCCATTATAGTTAGATTATCTCCTCCAATTTTTGTATTACCTACAGTAATAACTGAATCTTCTGGATGGAACAATCTGCTTGCTAATTTAAAAGGATGTTGTACTCTCATTATTTTTTCGACATCATCATAACTTTCAAGCTGTTCTTTATTAAGCTTGCTTGTATCTCCTATAAGCCCTAGTATACTATAATTATGTCCAATCGTTTCATGAACACCCATTCCCATTGCTTCTAGTTTTTTTATTAATCTATCTATATCTTCTCTTGGTGTTTTAGCTTTCATTACTATAACCATTATTTTATTCCTCCATTTTTTATCTTATATTATTATCAGTTACTATTCTATTAAATACTCTGCGCATAGTATTTAATCTGAGATTCAAAACTAGCTTTATTAGAATTAAGGAAAATACAAAGTACCACTTTCCTATTATTTATAAAAAAAAGAAGCTCCTAAGAGCTCCTCTAAATTTCTTTAGTATATTAAAAATTCAATATCGGCTTCTTATGATAATCATTCAAATTCTTTAATTTTTTTAATGCAAAATAACCAGCGCTAAAAAAGTAAAAGCCCCAGCTAAAAAAGTAAAAATAATATGAATTTGAATTTGTTTGTTTTATTAAGTCTATCATAAAATCACCTTATCAGTTTGTATTATTATTCATCACTACAAATATTTCAATAAATTAAAATTGTTTTATTAGTTGTTAACTATATAGAAAAATTCATACATTGTCAAGTATTTTTTTTAATTTTTCAATTGGATTATATTAGAAAATAGAAAAGTATGCTTAATTTACTAGTGAATATATATACATAAACACCTTTTATTAAATGGATTACAAAAAATAAATAATAAGGGGCAGTTAGCATTATGGTCATATATATAATCAATAACCAAGGGAGGAGTAAGAGCCCCTTAATATACTAAATAATTGAACTATCTATCAAATTACGAGACATATCCATCATTAGAATAGAATATTATCATCTCTCTTATCAGCTTCTTCATTGATGAACTCTTCATACTCTAGAATACCGCCATCAATCAAATATTGGCAATACTCGTCAATTATTTTCTTAGCTTCTTCTTCTGTAGATGCGAAATATGCCCTTTCTCTATAATCTCTCCATAAATCTCCGTTAAGCAATTCATTTATTTCATCTTTCTTATCATAATCGTTTATGAAATTACTAGCTCTATATCCATCAACAATAGTATCCGGTACAATATCTTTGATTATATGCTCATAAGTTTTATCTGGTATTTCGGATTCACCTGGGGTGAATTCTCCCCACTCACTCATATATGGATATAATGAGATGAATTCCCTATACTCTCCTTGAATTCCTGTTTCTGTTTTTAGAGTTCCTTCTTTATTCATTTCAATATATTCTTTTCTCATTTTTGGCTTACCATCAACCATATCATAGTGTTCTCCTTCAACACCATAAAATGCCAATAACTTACCTTCTGTACTATTGAGATAATTAATAGCTTTTATTGCTGCTATGGCAGTTTCCTTATCTGTATCAGCAGGAATGAACCATGCAGGTGATCCTGCTCTACCTTTCAATGCATTTCCTCCTATTTGCCCTCTACTATTTTTGATTGGGCCAACAGGAACGTATTCCATTTCAGGATGGTCCTTGTATAATGTGTTCTTATAGAAATCCTTCTGATGGAAATAATGAACTCCATGTAACGCATATTTACCAACTGCATGTTTTTCTTTTGCGATAGTATCATTTTGTCTAAAAGCTTCAGGGTCAAATAAACCTTCTGCCACTAATTTTCTCATGAACAATATCTCGTCAAAAACTAGAGGACCTCTTCTGTCGACAATAGCTTTATCTGTTTCAGGATCAACCCAAAAACCACACATGTATCCAGTATGATAAGAACGGGTCAATTGATTGTAATCCCATCCATTATGCCAGTTTCCTGCTGGAATAACAGGATTTCCATTAGCATCCTTAAAATCTCCTGCTTTTACTTCTTTCAAGAATTCATATATTTTTTCTGAATGGTCAAAGTCTTCAGGCTTCCAGCCTAAATCCTCCATTATATCTTTTCTTACATATACACAATATCCCCAGTTTTTATTATCTTCTGGTTTAGCAGGTAATTGATATGGAATTACGTAAGTATGTCCATCGAACTCTTTACAATATATATCATTTTCCAAGAAATCTTTTGCAGATCCTTGTTCGAATTCTTTGATATTCGTTCCATATTCATCTAACAAGTCTTCAAGAGGCATAACCATACCTTGGCTACTTGCTCTTTTAATTACTGCTGTTTCTCCTCCATTACCTCCCCAATAAGGTGCTGTAACTAGATCATAAGGAACATCTCCTGAAGAAAACATCATATTAAGATTTTCACATTCTGATGATGTGGCATATTCTATATCAAGAATTACACCTGTCTCTTCTAAGATTTTATTAGCCACGACATTATCATAATGGTCTCTAGGGGCATTACCACTTGAACCGTTCCAACATGAGAACACTTTAACGACTATAGGTTCTTTTTCATTACCATTATCAGTTACATTACCTTCTTCATTATCATTGGTAACACTTGTTTCTTTACTTTTACAGCTTACTAATGTAGAAAAAGTCAATAATACTACCATTACTAAACAAATAAATTCCTTCATATTTCTTTTCATTTGAAAACCTCCCAAAATATTTATTATAATCTTTTTCTAACCTTTTATTGACCCTATCATTACACCTTTAACGAAATATTTTTGTAGAAAAGGATATATACACACTATCGGTAAAGTTATTATCATTAAAAATGCCATTCTTAAGGCCTCAGGAGTTGTTTTAGCACGATTTATATTATAATTCATTCTATTCGTGTCAGTAGCTTGTTCGAAGTTAGTCTCGCTCAGTATCTTCTGTAATATAGTAGCTGCTGGTTTCAATTTCTTATCAGATACGAAAAATGCACCAACAAACCAATCATTCCAATGACCAACACCATAAAATAATGTTATGGTAGCAATCATAGGAAGAGAAAGTGGTAAATATATTTTTAGAAATATCTTTAACTCCCCACACCCATCTATAGTAGCAGACTCCCTCAACTCATTTGGAATCGTCTGAAAATAAGTTCTCATTATGATAATATTAAAAAATTGGTATAGATAAGGTAAAATGTATATCCATATACTACTAGTCAAACGTAGACTTCGAAGAAGTATGAAAAATGGTATTAATCCTCCTGTAAAAATTGTAGTGAAGAAGAAGAAAAAAGTTATGATTCCTCTTCCTGGTAAATCTTTTCTCGAAAGTGCATATCCTGCTAAAGCTGTTAGAAAAACACATAAAAAAGTTCCAACAACAGTACGAAAGATAGTAACTCCAAAGGCATTTAGTATTAATGGGTCTTCAAAAGCTTTTATATAATTATCGAATGTGAAAACTCTAGGCCAAAAATATAATCCTCCCTTAAGCGCATCATATCCATCATTTAAAGATAAAATCAATATATAGAAAAATGGATAGAATGTAATAAATCCCAGTAAACTCAAAAGAGTATAATTAATAATTTTAAATACTTTTTCTCCTGTAGACGGTTTCTCAACCATATAAAATCACTCCTATCATTGTCATAGTACAAAAAGGCTACCAAAGAGATGTATTGGATACTTTTTTAGCTATTTTATTGGTAACAACAATTAATATCAGCGATACAATAGACTGAAACAATCCAACTACAGTTGCATAACTATATTGACCTTGTTGTAATCCTACTTTGACTGAATACGTCTCTAATACCTCAGATACAGGTATCGTAGGTGGCTGCTGGAACAATATGATCTGTTCATATCCGGCCTTCAACAAACCACTCATGCTAAGTATAAATAATATCCCTACAGTAGGCATTATTGCCGGTAAAGTTATATGTATAAGCCTTTTCCATTTACCTGCCCCGTCTATTGCCGAAGCTTCATATAGCATAGGATCAATACTACTAAGAGCTGCCAGGTAGATTATTGAGTTGAACCCAATATTCTTCCATATGTCAGATGAAATAATCACAATGTAGAACCATTTGGCAAATCCTAAAAAGAATATTGGTTCCTCACCCATAGCCATTCTCAAATCATTGAAAAGTCCCTGATGAGGAGACAAGAATTTACTGAATATAGTAGCTACCACTACCCATGAAACAAAATATGGCAAATAAGTTACTGTCTGTATTACTCTTTTGAATTTATTAATCCTTACTTCATTAAGCATTAATGCTAAAATAATTGGTGCTGGAAAACCTATTATCAATTTGAGGAAACTTATTACGAAAGAATTTCTGATCAAAAGTTCAAATTGAAAATAATCAAAAAACTTTTTAACATATTTTAATCCAACCCAAGGGCTCATGAGAATTCCAGTATCGAATCTAAAATCTTTAAATGCAAGAGTTACTCCATACATTGGTATATAACCAAAAACAAAGTAAAATGTAATCGCAGGTAATAAGAATAAATACAGGATTTTGTATTTTTTAATTCTTTTCCATACTAATTTTCTTTTATTCCTTTTTTCTAATTTATTTTTTGGTATTTTTGCTGTCATTGTCTTCATTATTTCCCCCCTAGATCTACTGTTACATAAAAGAGACTGCTATTAGAAGAAACTTGTCTTGAAAATTGATATACTGTTGCACTCAGTTGAACCATTGCTATTAGTAGCTATAACTTTCCAATAATAATTTGTTAACCTACTTAATGTCATATTAGAAATATAATTACTACTTGTTATATTAGCTACATCTATCTCAGGGCTTGAAAAATCACTATTATCATCAACAATGATTTGATAACTTGATGCATTAACTGAATCCTGCCAATCAAAAGAAGTATTACCACGTGATATCCATCTTGCATTATTAGTAGGGGCTATTAGATTAAAACTTTCTGGTAACGATGATGAAGGATTATCCGTATAACCCATAACTTGAAATTCATAAATACGCGCTGCCGAATCTCCTCCTGCATCTATTATATAAAGTCTCACATATCTTGCAGTCACTAAAGCTATAGCGTGACTTCTTATGCCTGATGTATTTCCTTTAACATCAACAACATCTGTCCAAACAGAACCATCATTGCTGACTTGAATCTTATAATCCCTAGTATTGTATCCTGGACCTTCTCCACCTGCTTCTGCATGCTTAACAACAAATTCGCTGATTGTATATTCCATACCAAGATCTACAACTAGCCAATGTGGTTCAGCACCTGTTGCACACCACTTAGTATCAACTACATCATCAACTGCTAAGTCTGGATTTTCTCCTTGAACAAAAGTATCAGCAGTGGCATTTTTAGAAACCGCGACATTACTTACTGTTATATCATTAGAAACAACAATTAATTCCTCTTTCATCTCAACATCTTCACCTATTGCATTACTTGCTGTTAAAGAAACACTATAAACACCTTCGGTACTATAAGTAACTTGAGGATTATCTTCACTACTACTTGATGGTGTACCACCTGTAAAATCCCATATAATCGATTCTGCAGCTTCTGTTGAATCATTATAGAATGTTATAGATTCGTTAGGTTCAATTAAAGTCTTGCTTACTGTAAAATCAGCTATAGGTGCAGGATATTCAGGCCACTCAAAACTTACACTAGTTCCCTGCCCATGATTATAATTATCATCAAGTGCTACTACTTCTAGAGTTGTTTCGGTTTCATAACCATCCCGTCTCATTTCTGACACATAATATGCATTATTAGGTGTTGCTCCAATAAATTCCTTAGTACCATCTGATTTTACCCTATAAATTTCATATACTTCTATGTCTCCATCTAGTTTATCCCATGTTAACCTAGCATCTGCATAGAGTCCTTCTCTAATATCTTGATCGATAATTGATAGATTAGAAACTTGTTGAGGTAATTCAGAATCTATATTTCTTATAGCTATCTGGCCTATGTTGATTTCATAATCAGGTATTTCAACATCACTATCAAAATCTAATGATATCTGTCCAATATTTCTACCCATATATTGATCTAAAGATACTGTTTTAGTGGTCCACTCACCACAAATAGCTGAACCTATATCAATATGACTAAACTCATTATTATCTGTAAATAAAATCCCTACCTTTATATGTGATTGATCTATTGGCGTTTTGTAAGTTATTGATAATTCTGTATTAGATTCCACAGGCAAGTTAGTTTTATATAATCTTAGTTGAGTTGCATTCTCATGATTTAAATTACCACTCACTTTTAATGAACTACCTCCGTAATATGCTGTTTCCCAATCAATGCTAGGATTTAATGGAGTACCTGTACTATCTGCAATCCATCTCCATGTCGGTAGAACATCCTGTAAACTTCTATTATTCCAATCTCTCTGCCTTTTAACTTCACCATTTATGGCATATATATGACCATTGCCAGTATTGAAATTAGTTGTAAATGGCAAACTGTCTATTGAAGACTTTGCAATTATGTAGTGAGCGATACCTTTCCAATAATCTGTTGTTTGAGTATTCCTTGGATCACTATATTTACCAACCCAGAAGCGATTAGCTCTATCATAGAAATCCTTCATATCAGAAGCACTTCTGAATGTCCAATCAGGTCTATACATACCTAATGAAGTTTTAGCTTCTTGACCTTCAGGGAAAATACCTTCCCATTCAACATAAAATTGACTGTCAGGTTCATTATATCCATTTGCTTCAGTATACACTCCTGCATATACGTCATATTGACTTCTACCTAGACTAACTGCTTTATCCCTTGAAGATGACATATCATTCCACCAATAATTAGTAAAGAAGCCATTAGTCACTATATCATTACCATCTTGGAAAAACATTTCATTATTGCTAGTTAGAGCATTTTCATATTGAATACTTCCATTACTACTCATCGAATCATACCAATGAAGTTCCATTCCTTCTGGCTTGTTTTCTTGAAAATATTTCATGAATGCTTGCATTTGTTCTGCATCCTCTTTGGTTGCACCTTGAGTCTCTTCATGCATGAACCATCCGTCGAATTTATAATATTCGGCAACTTCTATAAGTTTGTCTGCCCCTTTATATACTCCTGTTGGTTCTTCTTTTATCACTTCTCTTACCCATTGAAGTTTGCCCCCATAGTAATCTGGCTGGAAATTAACACATCCTAAAACTTTAACACCATTTTTATGAGCGGCATCAATAACATCTGCACTTGGTGTTACTATAATACCTTCAGATGCTGAACCACCCCACATTACTAATGAATCAACATACTGCCAGTAATTAAATGTATACCTTTCAAATATATCTGAGCCTTGTGATGGATTATCACTGGTACTGGGATTCATGGTAGCGAATATTTGTACTTTAGGTTCTGACATAGCATTACTATTAACCCCATCTCCTGTAAATCTATCTGCCAAAGGTATAGTTCCTCTATTGAACCTAGCATCTTCATCGTTTTCGGGAGTCCATTCTAGTAATTCATTTGGATACCAATAAGAGGCATAAGGTTGTTTTGCATTAATATTTTGTGTCCCCATACATAATGTCATAAATAAAACCATAAGTAATAAAACCCTTAATTTCTTCATCACATATCCTTTCTTATATTTATTTTTCATGAATTAATTATATAAGAATCCCAATTATAATATAATGGACTTTTCTTTAAATCTATTTGGACAAATCTCTAATCTTTAAGAATAAAGAGCTACGCCTAAAAGATTTCAAGGTAAATAGAAAGTAGCACTTTCCTATTTAATAAAAAATGAGGCCAATAAAATATATTATTAAGCCCCGTTTCTATACTCCATAGGAGTATAATTGTATTCTTTTTTAAATACCCTATAGAAATATTGAATATCATTGTACCCTACACTTTTCGCTATATCTTCAATACTGATATCTGTCTCTCTAAGCATTCTACATGCATGGTTCAATCTTTTCATAGTTATGTATTTCGTACATGTCATCCCTAATTGTTCTTTGAATATTGTAGAAAAATAATTTGAATTAATGCCATATAATGAAGATAAGCTTTTGACACTAATTTTTTCTTCGTAATGCATATCAATATATTTAGTTATTTGATTAATGAGTTCTCTACAATTTATAGGATTCTTTTTATTTTCTGTAAGTGTGTTCTCAATTAATTTATATAGATATACAGGAATATCTTCCAAATTGTTTGCATAATTCATAATATCATACTGTGATAAATCATAATCCATGATGTTTTCCATATCCAGCCCTTTTTGATTGACTGTCTCATAGATTATATTAACCACCTCTGAATATAGAAAATACAAATTATTTACGTTTGATTTATTGAATCTATTTTTTGAGAATATATCTAATAACAATACTTTCACATTCTTCATATATCCTCTTTCAAGATTTTTTTTAATTAATTTAAGCTCATCTTTTGGAAATGTGAATTCATTAGATACGTTAACATATTCTTCCGTATAAATTTTGTTAAGACCATATATAAGTCTTAAATCAAGAGCTTTTTTTGCAGATTTATATAGCTCATCATTGATTCTATCTAATATGGAACTAATGCCTATAGTTTTAGTTATCATAGCTGATTCCAAACATTCATAGAATATTTTTTTACTTACCCTATTACTTGTTGATTTCACATTATTCTTATCACCCCACACTAATATAAATATCTGATTCAATATATAAATGTTGTTAAATGCACAATAGTTGTCATAATGGATATTATTAACCAGATAATCAAATATATTTTTTTTGACTTCATTGATATCATAATACTTATTTTTATTTTCATCTTTTGTATTAAAATTGATATTCAATATTATTAATTTGAATTTACTACTGTTATACATACTAGGATATTTCTCTTGTAAAAAAGCACTACTCTTATCATGAGACTTAAACAGTGTATTTATTTCTTTTTCATATTGTAATTTATCATTGAATATTTTTATGTTAATATTCTCTTTTGACAAATTATTATATTGCTTCTTCTCTTCAATATGAGCTACTGCTTTACTAAGGGCTGTTATAAGATCTTCTTCTGTTGTAGGCTTCAAAAGATAACTTTTCACCCCCATATTTATTGCTGCTTCTGCATAACGAAACTCAGAATACCCACTTATGATGATGAATTCTATTTCTTCATTTAAATTCTTTACTTTTCTTATTAATTCGATACCATTCATATCCGGCATACATATATCTGTTATTATTATATCAATATGTTTTTCTTCAATGATTTCAAGAGCATCAATACCATTTTTTGCATCATATATCATATCAAATGGTACATCAATTTTTTTAAGCTTATGCACAATACCTTTACGAATCCATTTTTCATCTTCAACAACTAATAAAGAATACATGTCGATTCCCCCTACATTATAAATATATAGGTAATTTTAAAATTACTTTTGTCCCTTTACCTATAAGACTATTTATCTTTATTCCATATTCTTCTCCACATGTCATTTTTATTCGCAGATTCACATTTCTTAATCCTATACTCTTACCACTACCCTGTATTTGATTAAATGCCATATCATTAATAAAATTATTTATTTTCAGTACAACTTCTTCGTCCATTCCCAAACCATCATCAGCAACTATCATTACCAGACATTCATTGATGACTTTAGCATCTATACTAATTATACCTTTTTCCTTGTTATTGAATCCATATTTTATTGAATTCTCGACAATTGGCTGCAGAATGAATTTAAGTATTTTGTACTCTTCCACTTCTTTTATGACATTGGAAACAAGAGTATATTTATTTTCGAATCTAATGTTTTGAATGTCAATATAATTTCTTATGTGCTTTTCTTCTTGTGATAGCATAACAAATTCTTCTGAATCTTTGTTAAGTGAGTATCTAAACATTTCCCCCAGCTTTTGACTCATAATACATATCTCGTCGCAATCATAAATCTCTGCAATATAATTAATGGATTCTAATGTATTGTAAAGGAAATGAGGATTTATTTGAAATTGGAGAGCAACCAATTCAGCTTCCCTTTTTTCAATTTTTTCTATATAATTTTCTCTAATAAGAGATTTTATCTTTTCTATTGACCCATTGAAATAAGTATTCAGTTCTCCAATTTCATCTGCGCCAGTAACATTTTCAGTTATCTCCAGATCTCCTTTCTGTACTTTTAGCATTTTCCTGTATAATATTTGAATCCTGCTAGAGAATTTCTTGGAAAATAGTATGGTTATTAAAATAAATAGCAATGTGACTATGATTCCATATAAAATAATACTCTTTGTCTCATTTTCTAAAACTTTATAGATAGATGAATAATGTGTTATGAAATAGATTTTCCATTTATATCTATTTATGTTCTTATGAAATACTAAATCTTTATTATCAATTACTTCTTTATGAATAGTCACTGACTTATCATCTACATCAATGGAGTTAATTGTTTTGAGTCCACTTTCTCTATATTGGGAATCTCCTTCATAATATACTAACTCATTTTCATCATTCAATATGTACAAGCTATTTCTATAATCATTATCACTATTGGTATTCAATCCAAATAGTTCATTATCCAATATATCTATTTTCAATAATCCTATTGTATCCCAATTATCACTAGCTACGTCAATTATAGGTCTTACTATAGAAACTATTTTTTCATCTAACGTTGGAACTTCATAGAAAAAACTAATGAAATCTTTACTTCCTATATCTATCTTGTTCCCCCAAGATTCTTCATTTAACACACTTACATTAGAAACACTATGACCATCCCTTGGGAAATTAGGATCTAATGAATATAACATTATATTGTATATACCGTTTACTCTCTTACTTTTATACATGATATCTATATTTCTAGATATTTTTTCATGTACCTGATTTACATCTTTTTGCTGCCATTTATCAGCTTGAGATAAAATTTTTTGTACTGAATCATTAACAATAATTCCCCAAGTCAAATTATCAAATACATTAAGTTTAAATTGAATACCATCTATGTATTTGTTGAATAATTGTTCGCTGCTCTGAAATAATTGGTGTTCCACCTGTTTATGCGTATTATTATATGATGATATACTGAAAGTAAGTATTGGTATCATTCCAATAAAAATAATATATAACATCAATTTGTAAAATATTTTCATATTACTTATTCGTTGACAAATCTTTTTACTAATTTCTTTTATCATTTCTCTCACCATATTATTAATTTTCACTCACTATAATTATAAATTACTATTCAATATTTTTCAATAATTGACTATTCTTATAAATTATAGTATATGCTATACTAATAAATTATTATATAATGACTAAAACTAAATACATAAACATTTGACTTTATGATGATGATTCTGTATATTTATAAATTAATATCATATTTTTATTCGCCAAGAACAAAAAACTATGTCATATAAAAGATTTCAAGTGAAATAGGAGTTACGTACTAACTTGTACTTAATACTAATGAATATCTAACAGAATGGAGTGATATGATGACAAAATTACAAGTAGGCTTTCAAGGAGTGAAAGGTGCATTCAGCGAAGAAGCATTGTATAATTATTTTGGTGAAGAAGTAAATACGACAGCTGTAAAGAACTTTGAAGATATTTGTATTTCTCTAGAAAAAGGTTCTATCGATTATGGTGTCCTTCCTATAGAAAATTCTTCCACAGGTGCAATCTCCGATGTTTATGATTTAATCAACAAATATAATTGCTTCATCGTAGGAGAAACCCACGTAAAAGTTAATCACAACCTTATGGGAATAGATGGCTGCACTATAGATGATATAAAAGAATTATATTCTCACCCACAAGCATTTGAACAAAGTAAAGATTTTTTAAATAAATATAACTGGAAACTCGTACCTTATTACAATACTGCCAAAAGCGCTGAATACGTTATGAAAAAAGGTAAAAAACATATAGCCGCCATAGGTAGTAAAAAAGCTGCGAAACTATATAATCTTAATATATTGGCACCTAACATCAATTCGAATAACACTAATACAACACGTTTCATAATACTAGGCAAAGAACTTATCGTTAATGATGAATGTAATAAAATAAGCGTAGTATTATCCACAGAACATAAAGCAGGAGCGTTATATAGTGTTTTGAAACATTTCGCCGAAAATAATATCAATATGTTAAAAATAGAATCAAGACCTCGAGGAAATACCCCTTGGGAGTATAATTTCTATATCGATTTCGAAGGAAATATTGAAAATAAGATAATTAAAAAAGCCCTTGATAAAATGGCTCTGGATTCTCATCATTTTAAGATTCTTGGCAATTATAAGCAATTCATCTAATTATATATCCTTTAAATCAAATACAATATTTTATAATTATAACTAAGAGTGTTGAATAAACTAATTATCAACACTCTATTACATATTAATCCACTTACTAATGAAATTACTGACAAACAAAAATTTAATGTCAATCGAGTTATGAAATAAATGGAGCTAATGCTAATACAACAGCACTACCTATCATAATAGCAGTTATTACGATTGCTACACCTTTCATGAATTTCTTACTTCTAAATATATTCATCTTCTTCCCTCCAATTATGAGTAATTTATCCTTTTTGATTTATATGCATAGTATTTTATATTCATAAACATTGAGTTACTATCAATTATATATTATAATAACACTAATAGTCAAAAGATAAAAGAAATTATTTTTGGCAAATGGAGCTGATGTAATGAGGATACCAATATTTCTAATATCATTTTTCATATTGTGCATATATGTAAAAGTTAAAATCATCAAAAGCACCAAAGAGGATAAAAAAAGCAACAAAGCTTTTTGGGATAGAGAAGAGAAAGCAATGTTTGTCAGAAAAAAAAGTTTAGAAAATCTAAATTACATACTTATTAATAAAAACGATCTACCTATTTTTGAAAAAAGTAGCTGTTGTACTGAAATATATAATATTCAGAATAAGGTTCTAAACCTATTGGAACATAAGATAGTCAATCTCAATGGTAAAACTAATACAGATCTAAAGATGGAGTATGGTACAGCTAATTTAGATACTCTTATTACATATGAAAACAATTATAATATACTGGTAAGGAACCTTTACAAATGGGGTAAATTATTGCATGAAAGCAATAAAATAGATGAGGCAATACAAGTACTTGAAACTGGTGTCAACATTAATACTGATATAAGTAATCATTATATTTTACTTGGAAAATTGTATAAAACAAAAAAAGATACTGAGAGCTTTAATTCTTTATATTCTCATGTTAATGAAACTAGATTCATTCTTAAGGATAAAATATTAAACGCTCTAAGCTCTTTATAATTGTATATGTCATCTTGCTCTTCCATATGTATTTATTATATTGTCTATAGCCCTGCTGGCTTCATTTTTTGTTAAATCATTAATCTGCTTATCAAGTATTACATTATGTTTCTTCAATAATGCTGCTAGATAAGCTTTCTGTTTGTATGTGATAGCAGATAGTTTTTTAGGTTTCCAAAGAATAGGTTTCGGAACGAACAAATCTTCATTACCCTCATAATAATCCATTTTCAGTTGATTGTATAACTCATATGTAGCATAAGCATCATTAAATGCTCGATGTCCATTAAGATAATCTATATTATAATAGTCACATAAACATCCTAATTTTCTGCTTGGTAAATCGTTCAAGACCTTCCTTGAAATAGTTAATGTATCCAATGCCTTTTTCTCAAATGACAAATTCAGTTTCTGCGCATTAGCCTTAATAAAGCTAAAATCAAATTTTATATTATGCCCGAGTATATCGAATCCCCTACAGAAATCAATAAAATCTGGCAAAATAAAATTAATTGTAGGTTCATTTCTAACCAAATCATTAGTAATACCAGTTAATGAAACTATATTATCAGGTATATTAGTCTCCGGATTAATAAGTTGATTGAATTTTTCTACCACCTCATTATCAACTACCTTAACTGCTCCAATTTCTGTAATCCTATTATCTATTGGACTTATACCTGTAGTTTCTATATCAAACACCACAAAGTTCTTCATAATTACACCTCAAGACTACTGTTCATAATATTTTTTAATAGTTAATAATCAATACAATCCAATATACTATTAATATCATTGAGAACTAAACTGATCTCGTGTTTGAATTCATCAAGCAATTGTATGTAGTTATTATCATTGTTTATATAAGAAAACTCCAGCTTTCTAGATATTATTTCTAGATTATTGGCACCAAGATTTCCACATACTCCTTTTAGACTATGTGCTAATATTCTTGCTTCATTATAATTTTTTTCTCTACATAGTTCTATTAATACCTCATATGCATCATTATATTTATTCTTAAATCCTACTAAAATAATCTTATATAATTTAATTGAATCCCCCAATTTACTCAGAGCACTATTGTAATCAATATTATCAGTATTAACATCAATAATACACACTCTAAATACCTCTCTTTTTTTAAGTTCACTCATTAAGAAGTGCTCTAATCTTATCAATGAGCATTGAACATGCTACTTCGTTATAACCACCTTCTGGTATAATAATATCAGCATGCTTTTTACTTGGTTCTACAAATTCTTCATGCATAATCTTTACAGTATTAAGATACTGACTTATGACAGAATCGAGACTTCTTCCTCTTTCTTTTACGTCTCTTAAGATTCTCCTTATAATTCTTACATCAGCATCAGTATCAACATACACTTTGATATCCAACAAATCTCTAAGATCTTTGTTCTCAAATAATAAAATACCTTCTAGTATAATAACCTTTTTAGGTTCTACGGTCACTGTTTCCTTTTCCCTTGTATGCTTTACGAAACTATAAACAGGACGTTTAATAGATAAACCGTTCTTCAGTTTACTTAAGTCATCAATCAATATGTCAGTATCAAAAGCCTTAGGATGATCATAATTAAGTAATTTCCTTTTTTCAATATCAAGATCAGAATTAGCTTTGTAATAATAGTCATGTGTCAATGTAACTACTTCATTACCCAAAACGTCTCTTAACTTGTTTACCAAAGTTGTTTTTCCTGAACCAGTACCTCCAGCAATGCCAATAATTATTGGTTTCTCCATATTCATCCTCCCTATCTTACTTTATCTTATATTATGAATAATAAATCATATTTTATTTTATATTCTTTTAAATGTATTAATACAAATCCAACTAAGAAAGTAATTTGAATTCAACTTTCATAACCTTAATTATAGTATCATGATTTATATATTTTTACAATATTTACTGATGATTGGAATTTAATCATCTATAGTGCTAATCATGTTCTCGAGACCAGTCTTACAATATGGCAATAAAAAACATCTTTCACATTTTGGACTTCTAGCTGTACATATAGCCCGTCCATGTGCAATTACCTGGGTATTATATCTAATCCAATGCTCTTTCGGTAGAATTTCCATTAAATCAAATTCTATTTTAACAGGATCAGTATTTTCAGTAAATCCTACCTTCTTGGATATTCTCTTTACATGTGTATCTACAACTATACTTGGAATATCATATATATTTCCCCTTATGACATTAGCAGTCTTCCTTCCTACCCCTTGAAGTTTGATCAGCTCTTCAATATCTTTTGGAACTTGTCCACCATGCTGTTCTAATAGTGTCCTACAACAACCTATAATATTTTTAGCCTTGTTTCTGTAAAATCCTGTAGATCTAATGTCTTGTTCCAGTTCAGCTATATCAGCTTCAGCAAAGTCTTTAACAGAAGTATATTTCCTAAATAAATCTTTTGTCACTATATTGACTCTATCGTCAGTACATTGAGCACTTAATATAGTAGCTATAAGTAATTGCCAAGGATTTTTATGATCTAAATAACATTTTATATCCTTAGGATAATTCTCATCTAATAAGTTAAGAACCTTTTTTACTATCTTATTGTTTGCCATAAAAAATCTTCCTTTCTAATTCCATTTCCTGGGAAATATATCCATTTCCTGGGAAATATTGGAAATTATAATTTTACTTGAACATACTTAGCATTATTTCTGAATACGTCCCTATTATGGTAATCAAATAATACAGCTGTTTCATCATTTTTAATGGGTTGATCAAAATCATGAGACCACTTAATAATATTAATAGGAAATATTTCTAGGTGAGTCATTCTACTAATCTGCTTGGAAGTATAGTTACTATAATCTGGCAAGAACTTAAGGATATTATTTTCATCTTTATAAAATTCAATGATATCTTCTCTAAAATCATTACTACGTTCCAACCAATAAGGATATTTCTTAACTTTTTCTTGTAGATACATATCAAATTTAAGAATTTCTTTAATATTATCATCATCTTTTTCTACTTCATCATAATAAAATTCCAATAAGATAGTGTAGAGTTTAATTTTATTATGATTAATCTCATGATATTTATTTCTCAACCAATAACGAGCTAATTTTTCATACAGATCGAAAGGATCAGAAAAATATCTCTCCATATATTTTATAGCAAAATAGAAATTTCCGCTATTATAATATATTTCCACCATTTCCTCTATCATCTTTAATTTCAAAACATCATCATATGATAATTCCTTGGTTTTAAGTACTTCATAAGGTGCTTTATCTTTATAGATTATTCCATATTTCCCAACATCTTGTTTCAATCCAGATCCTTTCAATACTTTTAAAAACCCTAATTGCAGCTGTTGTGGTTCTAATTTATAGACATCATTAAAAGACCTGCCAAAAGAATTATAGTCTTCCCCTGGAAGTCCTGCTATAAGATCCAAATGTTGATGTATATTATTTCCTTGATTAATCTTACTAACTACTCCCGAAAGTCTTTCGAAATTTGTTTTTCTCTTAATGTTATTTATAGTTGTTTCATTAGTAGACTGTACTCCCACTTCAAGTTGGAACAGACCTGGTCTAACCTTAGATAGAAATTCTATGGTTTCATCGTCTAATAGATCTCCAGAAATTTCAAAGTGAAAGTTAGTGAATCCGTTATCATGTTCATAGAGATATTTCCAAATCCCTAATGCATGTTTTTTATTACAATTAAAAGTTCTATCCACAAATTTAACTTGTACAACTCTAGCATCAAGAAAACATTGTAGTTCCTTTAACACTAATGATAGACTTCTAAGCCTTACACCTTTTTCAATTGAAGATAGACAGTACTGACAGTTAAAAGGGCAACCCCTCGATGATTCATAATATATGATCTTGTTTTGAAATTCACTGAACCCATTATCGTATACAAAAGGTATATCATCCAATCCTAAGGGAATACGATACTCATTAACAAGTAGTTCTTTACCTTTTCTATAGATAATACCAGATGTAGAATCTAAGTTTCCTTCTCCGTCAATATAATATTTCATCAAGTCATTAAACGTTGCTTCTCCTTCTCCCACTACGACTATATCTATTTCCTTGTATTCGTTCATAAGATCAACCGTATCATATGATACTTCAGGACCTCCTAGAACAATAAGCGTATCAGGTGAAATCTTTTTATAATCCTTCACTAATGATTTAACTATCTCTATATTCCAGATATAACATGAAATAGTTAATATATCTGGTTTTTTCTTATATATCTCCTGTAATATAAAATCATAATGATTATTTATAGTATATTCTACTGTTTCAATGTTATCTTTATAATAAGTACAGTATTTTTGTAAATATCTTATAGCTAAGTTAGAATGAATAAACTTAGCATTGATTCCCACTAGAAGTACATTCATTTAAAAAGTCCTTTCCATTCTCATTCTTTATAATGATAAAGCCCCAGTTAAGGGGCTACTATTTATTGTAAACTTTTTTTAACTGTTTTATAATTATCGCCATCATGGATTGATATATATAATACATCCCCAACTAGTGAAAAATAATCAACTTCTCTATCATAAATCTTAGTCGTTTTCCCATTTTTCATATTGTATAAGTTAATACCTTCAAAATTGTAATATAGCTTATTATTCACAACAACCAAATCACTAAGTGATATCTGTTTATTGACAACAACTTCTTTTGTATTATCTTCAATATTTCTCTTCATGATGATTCCTTTAAAACTATCTTCCTGACTTATACTCAAATAATATAAATCGTTTTTATTAGCATATATGAATTCACTATACGTCTTAGAAAGAATCTGTTTATCTGAACCATCCAACTTGACTCTTACCAATCTTTTATTGGTGTTCTGGTAATATATCCAGTCATCAACTATATCTTCCAGATTACTACTATCAGAAACTATAGCAGATTCATTACAATTTTCTAAATTCTTTTTCCATATATAACCATCTGTCGAATCATCTAGGGAATAATATAAATTATCTCCTATAACTTTGAATGATATATTATATATTGTAGGGTCAGTAAATGAAACTATGTTTTTGACAGTCTCATCTTTAACATTTATTCTATCAATATATGTGGTAAAATTAATATTTTTAACTGATTCAATACCAGTATAATATATATAATCTCCATCAATCTGGAAGTCATTAACCCATTTATCAACTATAAGTTTTATCTCGTTAGTATAAACATTATATTTATATAGATAGCCCATATAACCGTCAACCTTATACACGAAATACTTCCATTTCTTGTCTATTTGCTTTTCCAAGTCAAAATAAACATCAAATTTCAAATCTTCTAGGTACTTTTCTATAGTATAATAATTTCCTCCTTCTGATGCTACACTCATATACAATTTTCCATCTATTATTTCCATATCTGTATAAGCCATGCTAATAATATCTAGGAATTCACCTTCTGATTTATAATTATTTATTCTATATAACAGATTAGCTCCATTTTTTTCTATATAATATATACTATCATCATTTGCGTAAATATCAACTACTATATTTTCTGTAATATTAACATTTTCAGTACCATCATTTTTTATTTTGTATAATTTACCATTATCGTTCTCATTTTTATAATAAATAGTATCTTCTGATATATCATATATAGTAGTAAAAACATCAATATACTTACATTCACCTTTAGATATGGAATCATATATACCTATTCTTTTTTTGTTGTCTATAAAATAAATTGTACTGCCAGATTGTTTTAGGTTGCTAACAGGTATATCAGTTATCTTATTAGTGACATTTTTGTATAAATCCAAATAATATAACTTATATTCGTTATCCATATCTGTATAATAGATAGTATTATTATAAATTATGAATGAACCAACCATTTTATCGATTATCAATTGTTTTTGATTATTTTTGATGTCGTATGAATACAATTTCTTATCTTTTGCATCAGTGTAATAGACTATGCCATTATTTGTATCGAATATATTAATAGCAATGTCGGAAATCTTTTTACCCATATCTCCACCAACAACCTCAAAAAGTTTGTATGTGGAGTTTTCATTACTATCCAAGTTTTCACAGTTCTTAGACAAAATTCTATCATCTACTTTGATATACATCTTATGGTGGAATTCTCCACCAGTTCCTATGAAAATCTCTTTTTCAGATAAGTCGCATTTAACTTTCCATATTCTATTTTGTCCATAGAAATATAGATAGCAGTCTTTTTCATAAAAATTTTTCAGACCTTTTTCTAAGAATAATTCATCTTTTTTTCCATCATAGCTATTGATTTTATACAAGTATTCATCTTGATTATAATATATGACATCATCAACTACATAGATATTGTTAACATCCAGATCAAATAATTGTGTTTCATTACTTCCATCTAAATTGCAACTATACATTTTGTTATCATAATAGTAAATTCTATCACTACTAATACTAAAATCAGTATAATTACCTTCTAATAATTGAAATGAATTCTTTCCATCACTATCAACACTAAATAATCCCTGATTGGTACTGTAATAAATAGTTTCATTATAATAATTAAGTTTATAGATTTCATTTTCTGATGAAATAATCTTGGTATTGAGTGATCCATCTTTTTGCATTCTGTAGATATTATTTTCATATATATAAAAAATGTAATCTTCACTTGTACAGAATGAATTTATATCTTCTTCAGATAATATTTCTTTGTCGGTTCCATCCCATTTGATTCTGGCTAATTTTGCAGGAGTATACTTACTATTAGTATCAATATAATAAATCCAGTTATCTAGACTTCTTATACCCTCAAATACAGCATCTGTTATCTTAGTAAGATTGGTACCATCAGTTTTCATCCTATAGATTTTATAATTATCATCAGGATTACCGAAGTATACCCACTCATTAAAATTAATCTCTGAATTATCATTTTCCAAATTATTTTTTTTATCATTTGTCATATCATTATCCACAACAGTCACATCTGTTTTTTTGGTGTTTCCACAGCCTGCTAGAACAAAGGAACAAAGGACCATCAGAATAATTATATATTTAATTATTTTCAATTTTATTTCCCCCTAAATAATTAGGTTCTTGTATCTAGTTATTTAGTACTATTTTTTAATATTATATTATTGTATCATATAGATTTTACAATTATATTAACTTTTAATTATTATTTTAATCTTTATCAATTTTATTTGATTTTAAACTGCTTATTTAGTTTTATAGTAACATATTTTACCATATTTGCAAGCCTAATCATGAATAATAACTGTAGTTCCATCAGGGACGTTATCATAAAACCATTTGGCATCTTCTTCTGATAGTCTAATACAACCGTGACTTGCTGGTTTCCCTAATTTTTCCTTTTCTTCTTCAATAATATTCCACTCTTTATCTCTTGGAATACTATGGAATAAGTACTGTTCTGTTATCCTTACCCAATATTTGGCTCCTTCTTTGAATCTCTCAGAATAAAACCATAATCCTCTATTTTCTAATTCAAAGGTTCCCAAAAGGGTAGGTTCTTCTTTTGTTCCCCCTGAGCATATCATTTCTTTTATTATTTCATTATCCTCTCTAACAATAACTTTATGTTCGTCTTCTTTTAGAGCTACTTCTACCCATAGCCCCTCTACCATATCTTCAATAACTTTATCATTAATTACATATCTACTTTCTATTTTTGTTTCTGCTTTATTACATGAAGATATTATGCCTATAAATATAATTAAAACAACTAATAAAAATACATTTCTTAGCATGATACAACCTCTAAATATTTAGTTACCTAATTATATTCATGCATAAAAATAATAGAATCGCAAAAAGTCTATTCATGTACTTACAAATTCATATATTCATTTTTATCTATAGGCAACTGTTTTAGCTGTTTCTAAGCGTTTATTAACGACATCCCAATTAATATTATCAAAGAAAACCTTAATATATTCTTTTCTGTCAATGCCAAAATCAATCATATATGCATGTTCATATACATCCAGAACCAGTATAGGTTTACCGTTATATACTGTTCCATCATCATGACTGTCCTGTCCAATAATCCTAAGTTTACCATTATAATCACCTTGTATCAGAACAACCCATCCACGCATACTAAGTCCTGTATTAGTGAACATTTCCACAAAGTTATCATATGAACCGAAATCTCTATTAATCATATCTAATATCCTGCCATATATTTTAGGCTTTTTACCTGTTATATTACCAAAATATAGTTGATGTAATATAATACCATTCAGTGAAAACGATTCGCCTTTTTTCAATGATCTTAATGTGCTATAAGTTGCACTAGGATTCTCATAGTTCTCTTTATCTTTTAACAAATTGTTGATTTCCGCAAATTTATTAACATATCCTTCGTATAGAGCATAATGCTCTTCTAACTGTTTTTTTGAAATACCATCTACAGTATTGAAATTAAAGACTTGAGGTTTGTACATTTACTTCACCTTTTTAGCTTATTACAATTATTATATGCCCTAAGCCAATAACTATTGTATGTCCCAAAAGAATCTATGTAGAATGCAGTTAACTTATTATTATTATACATTTCCAAAAAAAAAGATACTATCGTATCTTTTTAACTGGGTAGGCAGGATTCGAACCTACGCATACTAGAGTCAAAGTCTAGTGCCTTACCGCTTGGCGACTACCCACTATTATTAATTTTTTAGAATAAAAAAGCGCGAGACGGGATTCGAACCCGCGACCCTCGCCTTGGCAAGGCGATGCTCTACCACTGAGCCACTCACGCATGAAAGCGGGTGATGGGAATCGAACCCACGTATCCAGCTTGGAAGGCTGGTGTTCTACCATTGAACTACACCCGCATATTAAATTTAATTGGTGCCCAGAGGCGGAATCGAACCACCGACACGAGGATTTTCAGTCCTCTGCTCTACCGACTGAGCTATCTGGGCTTCTTGAATCAGCAAAACCAATTCTACCAGATACAAAAACATTTGTCAAACACTTTTTAATGCCGGAGACCGGAATCGAACCGGTACGATCTTTAAGGACCGCAGGATTTTAAGTCCTGTGCGTCTGCCAGTTCCGCCACTCCGGCATAAAGAATATATTTCAATTCTTTAATGGAGGGAGAAGGATTCGAACCTTCGAAGGCTGAGCCAACAGATTTACAGTCTGCCCCCTTTGGCCACTCGGGAACCCCTCCATAAGAACATGATATATAATATCATATTTCTAAAAAATGTCAATAGTTTTTTGCTTTTTTTCAGCAGTTAAGTAATAGTATATTATACAATTTAACCAAGTAATCCTTTAATTATTATAAAGAAAAACCTCAGTTTTTGCTTTATTTTCCTTAGAAAGGAGGTGATCCAGCCGCACCTTCCGATACGGCTACCTTGTTACGACTTCACCCTAGTCATCGGCTTCACCTTCGACAGCTCTCTCTTTACAGTTGAGTCACTGGCTTCGGGCGCTTCCAACTCCCATGGTGTGACGGGCGGTGTGTACAAGGCCCGGGAACGTATTCACCGCGACATTCTGATTCGCGATTACTAGCGATTCCAACTTCATGTAGTCGAGTTGCAGACTACAATCCGAACTGGGACGGCTTTTTTGGGGTTTGCTCCGTGTCACCACTTCGCTTCCCTTTGTCGCCGCCATTGTAGCACGTGTGTAGCCCAAATCATAAGGGGCATGATGATTTGACGTCATCCCCACCTTCCTCCGAGTTGTCCCCGGCAGTCTCTCTAGAGTCCCCAACATTACTTGCTGGCTACTAAAGATAAGGGTTGCGCTCGTTGCGGGACTTAACCCAACATCTCACGACACGAGCTGACGACAACCATGCACCACCTGTCTCTTCTGTCCCGAAGGAAAGTTTCAATTACG
>NZ_BRLB01000025.1 GCF_027923465.1 Vallitalea longa | reverse complement strand
ACTTGAAACTATCAGAAAGAGTATATACTTGTGAGTGTGGCAATTCAATAGATAGAGACCTAAATGCAAGTATAAACATTAAAAATCAAGGTAAATTGTTGTTGCAATATTAAAATATTACAGGGTAAGGCTTGCCCGTAGAGCTTGGTAATAATAGTAACCATTAGGTTACTACGTCCCAAGAAGCCCCCTCAAAACCGTTTTATAGGTTTAGTGGGGGAGCATGTCACATCTACTGTATTTAAGTCAACTATTGTTTTATCAAGTATTCTTGTGTTCTTAATTGTCTCATCAATTACTCTTCTTGTTATAATGATTTTGTTATTTACTTTAACTACCTGAGTATGGTAATCAATATTATTCTTAACAACATAATCTATATTCTTCTTTCTAGGATGATAAGTTATACCTTTTTTAAGCGAATTTACTTGTGATGCTAGTGATATTAAACCAATTTCCATCTGTGTATTATTATAATATTCCTCTCCATATTTGGGGGAAATATTTATATACAATCTTTTCATAATATTCATTGTATCGCCCTGATATTCACCCTTAAATCCACTAATTATTTTAGATATACCCCCTGTTACATTAGAAGCCCCATCAGCTGCAATATATGCGCCACCTATACTAATAGGAATTCCCCATCCTGTCCAACCGAATGTACCAACTACACCTGTACCCAACGTATATTCTGAAATACCACCTATAGTTTGAACTCCCACTTCAGTATAATATGTAGCCTTAATTTCAACATCATTGCACCACTTCCAAAGATTTGATTGTTGCGCAATAATGAAATTGTCAAATGTTTCTTCAAAATAGCTATAGTCAACCCAACCAACGTATTTTTCAAATTTTTTATCACCATTAGCAGTTACTTCCATTCCTTCTATTAAGGAAGTTACATATTTCTTATTACTTCTAGAGAGACCTTCATAATCAAGAGATTTAGTCTCTAATTTATTTGAAATATCTTTTTCAATATTATAACTGCTAGAATTAAATAAGTTGATAAAATTGTTGTTTTGTACGTTAGTATAAATGTTCCATCGTCTATAAAACTATCTTCTTGAATGAACCCATTATTTATTAATTCATCCATTCCTATCATACATGAAGCTTGAAATGTAGCTTTGTCCAAACTACCTGTTACATCTATGTTTTTTCCTTTTATATACTGTTGTATTTTCTTAATTTTATTCCTACGATAATAATCTGTATTTTTATATTCCTTACCAAAAAACTGATTTTCTGAACTCAATTTGGTATATGTATCTTCTGATATTACTGACTTTGAGTAATTTTTATTATTTACATCAATTCCTATTCCCTCAAAAAAATTATGCAAATGTGTTATTATACTTTTACCTGTAACTTGATTATATAATAATTCAAACCAATTTGGTATAACACTAAAACCGCTTAATGTTGTTCCATTATGTCTCATGTCAGTCATATTAGAACTACTTGAGTTAGTAGTATCATCTAATAATCCTGAAAATAGATTATTTATTTGATTTTCACCTTCACTATATTCAGCTATTGCTTTATTGATAATTTGTCCACTATTATAAGAACGTTCAACAATATTTTCTAAATCTTTTGTCAATACAACAAATTGCTCTTTTGTATTGTCTCTTATTTTAATGTCAAAGTCAATTGAATTATATACATTTCTAAATGTATCAAATATATAGTCTATAATTTCTGTTATTTTTTTTATATCGCTTTCTTTATCATATAACCTATTTAAATTATAACTTGTATATCCCATAAAAATACTCCCTTTCTTTAATACTATATCTTTTATAATAATTTCAATAAATTCTGACGAACGACATTATTTATGGGATAAAATGCATTTTTTTATGATATATAACATGCTAGTATTATTCGCTATCATTTATAATATCAAAAGAACTATAACATTACACCTTCATTAGAACACTCTTCATTTGTTCTTGAAATAACAAATTCAGTAAGTTAAGGGAAATGCTATTGGGTGTAAATTTTCTGAAACAGATCTAAATGTGAAATAAGTACATAAAATAGAAAATTTATAAATAATATATTTTTATTACAAAATCTGCAACATAATTTATATGTATTGATTGAACTAAGTTGCAGTTTATTTTGAGTGTAATTTTTTTAATCTAATCTACGTCATAATAGCTGACTTTGTTATCTTAATTGACGGTAAAAAATCTGCAATAACATAACCTACTAGGTATGTTCCTAAATAGAATTTTTGTTTCTTAATTTAATTTTATCTAATCCTCCTTAAGTAATTATGCGCTTCTTTAGTGATAATTCAAAAAAGAATTTATATATTAATAAAGCTATTTTAGTATTATTAAAATAAAATTCGTAAAAATAATATACTCTCATAAAGAGTATATTAAATATTGTTTAAATGGTACCCTATTTTTTGCATCTGAGATTAAAAAGGTGCAGTAATAAATGATATATCTATACCATGTGATAATAATGTCTTTTTTAAAATACATGTTGTAATAATTAATAATGTCATAATCATTACATTTTTCACATTAACTAATATAATAGAAGAAAATGGTATTTTTCTTTCATCTGCCATAAAAAGAGCATTACCTATTGTTATACTTAATATCAGTCCAAATACTTTTAATGGTATAAGATATATGATTGATGGTACTCCTGATTCAAGCACTGCAATAGCATAACCTACTAGGTATGTTCCTAAATAGAATTTTTGTCTCTTATTTAATTTCATCTAATCCTCCTTAAGTAATCATGCGCTTCTTTAGTGGTAATTTAAAGAAGGATATTAAATATTGTTTAATTATGTGACCTTGCTTTTTACATCTAAGATCAAAAAGGTGCAGTAATAAATGATATATCTATACCATGTGATAATAATGTATCTCTTAATATTTCTGAACCAACAATTAATAATAATGCAATAAATGCACTTTTTACACCCACTAATACCACAGAAGTAAATGGCATTTTTCTTTCATCTCCCAAATAAAAAGCTCTACCCACTGTTATAGCTAGAAGAATTCCAAATAATTTTATTGGTATGAGATATATGATTGATGGTACTCCTGATTCTAGCACTGCAATAGCACAACCTAATAGGTATGTTCCTAAATAGAATTTTTGTTTCTTATTTAATTTCATCTAATCCTCCTTAAGTGATTCTTGAACTTCATCAATTACATCTTCAGCACTGCCTCGAGAATTAAAGATATCTAGTCCTGTAAAAAATGATAGGGTAGAAAAATTCCAATATTTTATTGATATAGTTTTTATTGGTACGTTACTTGTATTAAAATGTCCAATAATAGCATTGGTATTTGTTAAATTTATTTTCAAAGGTCCAGCAGTTCCATTATTTAATTGGTATGCTAACCGTGAATTGGTATATCCTTTAATCGCAGTTTGAGTAGTTATAGATTTTGATATTGTTGTTGCAGCTGCTACTACCTGTGTACAATTATATATAGTCTCTCCTGCTTCATCCCCAAAGACAGCTTTGTAGCCATTCCTCATATAATTCCAATCTACTGCCTCTTCACTATCAGGATCAATATTATTCCATCCATTATGCATTTTACCAAATCCATCTGAAATATTACTCATACCATCTACCATTAAATAGCCACCGCCACACATTGCTACTGGGGCAAGTATACCTCCTGATAGTGCTGTTCCAGCCGTTGCAATTCCAATTCCAGTCTTGCCCTCAGTAAATCCACCAACAATCTGTGCTGCTCCTAATGCCATTTGCCCATAATCAGCATGTGTTGCCTTGTCCCATGTATTAGATAAATCTTCAGATATTGAATCCCATGCGTTAGATGCAAATTCGGATGTTGTATCCCATGCGTCAGATGCAAATTCAGTTGTTGTATCCCATGCATTAGACGCAAATTCAGACGTTGTATCCCATGCATCAGATGCTACCTCTGGTATACTTCTTAATGTATCACCAATTTTATCCCAAAAACTTTTTTTCTCTGGTTTATCATGATACTCATTAGATTCAATATGGTTAACAGGATAATTGCTATATTTGTTAAATATAAACCTATAATTACCATAAATATCTTTTTGAATCAATCCACTATCTACTAATTCATCCATTCCTATCATTCGTGAAGCCTGATATGTAGTTCTGTCTATACGACCTGTTGCATCTATGCTTATTCCTTTTTCTCGAATATACTGTTGTATTTCCTTAATTTTACTTCTACGATAATATTCTGTATTCTTATATGCACCATAAAATTGATTTTCTGAACTCAATTTGGTATATGTATCTTCTGATGTTACTGACTTTGAGTAATTTTTATTATTTACATTAATTCTTATTCCCTCAAAAAAATTATGCAAATGTGTTATTATACTTTTCCCTGTAACTTGATTATATAATAATTCAAACCAATTTGGTATAACACTAAAACCGCTTAATGTTGTTCCATTATGTCTCATGTCAGTCATATTAGAACTACTTGAGCTAGTAGTATCATCTAATAATCCTGAAAATAGATTATTTATTTGATTTTCACCTTCACTATATTCAGCTATTGCTTTATTGATAATTTGTCCACTATTATAGGAACGTTCAACAAGATTTTCTAAATCTTTTGTCAATACAACAAATTGCTCTTTTATATTGTCTCTTATTTTAATGTCAAAGTCAATTGAATTATATACATTTCTGAATGTATCAAATATATAGTCGATAATTTCTGTTATTTTTTTTATATCGCTTTCTTTATCATATAACCTATTTAAATTATAACTTGTATATCCCATAAAAATACTCCCTTCCTTTTTTTTAATACTATATCTTTTATAAAATAATTTCAACAAATCCTGACGAACGACATTATTTATGGGATAAAATGCATTTTTTATAACATACAACACACTATGTATTTCATTTTAATCTGGTTTTTAATTGTAGATTTTCTATTTTACATATTACTAAAAGATACCTCTTAAACTTCAAACAAACATAAATCTATATCAAAAAATAATTATATCCTTACTAACTAATAGCTCCAACTAGGATTATTAATTAGTATATTAATCAATAGATACACTCCAAATAAAAGTGTTAATCCATTCATGAAATATCCAAAGATATGCATGAACTTGTCTTGGTTTCCATAATAGTTTGTTTTTATTGATGTTCTTAATGGTAAAAATACTATTGCTTTTTTAACAAATCCTAATATACTTCCACTTATTAGGAGAATGGAGAATATTAATTCAGCTATTGTTGTGTATCCCTTTTCTGCAAGAAATAAACAAATACATGTTAGTATATATAATGAAATAATCATTATGTATAAAATTATATTGTGGTTTTTCTTTGACATTTTGATCTCCTTTATGTAACTATTGTTAATGTTCAAATTAGTTTTATTGAAATTTCGTTTTTATTAATAAAGCACCCAAATAAGGTCTTATTATTTACTCACCAAAAGACTCTTATAACCAAATGTATTATTACATTCATATAACTAATATGTTCATTTGTTCACTGTTTTCATCATAGCTATCTTCTTCTTGAATAATAACAAACAATATATATTTTTTACATAATACTATCCCTTTCATTATTTAGCTTCAAATTGCTATAGATTTAACAGATTATAAATAAAAGACTTAAGGTATCAATACTTTAAGCCTTCCATAATTATATATATTCTGTATACAGTAACTTTTATTATTAATTAGCTTTAGCTCAATGCCCTCCTACTAATATGTGTTTCTAAATCAGCTAATCTTGTTGGGATTGGTATTCTACTAATATTATTAATTAAGTTAAGTACTATTTCTGTACAAGTTTCTAAATCAATATAATTTCCACATGATATAAATATAGGCTTTACACCTTCTCTTGTCCTAAGAACTCTACCATATACCTCTTTATTTATTACAATATCAGTGTATGACCCCTTTTTATTTTTTGGCATATCAAAATCAACTGAATTAACTCTTAAATAACTTTTTGCAACTCCTATAGTTGGTTTACATAAGAAAAATGAAGCATGCGTAGCTATACCTATATGATTAAAATGTAAATATCCATTACCATCAAAAATAAATATATCAGGTTCTGATGATAATTTTTTTGAAGCTTCTATAACTAGTGGTAATTCTCTGAACGCGTTCCATACTGCTTATTTCCATTATTCCAATAAGCCAAATCCACACCTGCAATTAATCTTATACTACTTTTATTAAAATTATTTTTCAATATTATTTTTTTTATTAATTTGTTTTGTATCTCTATAAACTTAGATTCTTTATAAACATCAAAATTATGAACTTCTTTTATTTCCATACTATTCTCATTCTCTTCCCATAGTTTTATGCCAATCTTTTTGGTTGTTTATCATTTTTTTGTCTTTTTCAGTAGGTTCTAATTTTTGATTAATTAAAACACCTTTTTCATTCCATTCCTTTAAATTTAAGCATACACCGTATTCATATTCGCCTACAGATTTTATCATACCATTTTTAAACCATATCTTTTCTTTACCTACTATAGTTCCATGTTTCATATGTTGAACACTTTGAACATTTCCATTCTCGTAAAATTCAACATACTGCCCATTTTCTAATCCATCTTTATAAAAACAATAATATGCTAATTGTCCATTATTATTAAGCTCATAAACCAATCCTGTAAACAGTTTTCCACCTTTATCTTCAGCTTTATCTAGAATTCTATCACTACAATACTCATTATATAATTTTTCGAAATTAACACCATTTTTCATTACATTTTCTTTAGTTAATATATTATTTCCCATATTTTAACACCTCCGGATAATAATTTGATCCATTTGTTATATATTCACAGTGTTGACATCTTGGCATTGGAATACCTGCTCGTGGAATACTAGGTCCTAAGCCTTTAGTACTTATCACATGTATCATAAATTCATCTATGTTTGCCCCTTTTCTTGCTAGTAATGCTTCATTCAAAGCATTTACTTCTGCATGTGAACCTGCTCTTTTGGTTTTATTATAGCTGTTAAGTATATTTTGAGGCATATTAACAATTCTTCCACTAATATACTCATCCATTACTTTTGGCAATCTTTTTATAACATACTACTTATTATGTATTATGCTAGTTATTTTTTTAAGATTAAAATAATTATAGGTAAAATCCTTGTTTGCTGGTATAACCATATGATGTATAATTACATTCTTTAACAGTTGATTTTTTACCCTATCAGCTTTATTTTAATTGAATATAGAATAATTTATAAATTAAATTTCCAATCGTTTAATATCTTTATTAACTCTTCTATATATTTTTTTACATTCTTTTATTAATTGTGAAATTGGAATTTCAAGAATAATAGCTTTTCAACCAGAAGGCTAAATGTATTTTTAGAATTTAATCGTTAATCAAAAAAAGAGGCTATGTTTTTCAGTAACTAAAACATAACCTCATGGATATCTTTACTAACCTTTGATAGAAAGTAATTTTTGCTTTAATTCATTTTCAATACGATTAAGTTCTTTTTCTGCTTCTTTTCTCTTTTGGCGACCTTCATTCTGAATATGCATTACCTCATCAAGAGTTGAAATCAAAGATTCATTGGTAGTGCGTAGAGTTTCAATATCTACAATTCCTCTTTCAGATTCCTTTGCGGTCTCAATAGTTGCCATTTTGAGTGTTTCGGCATTTTTCCTTAATAATTCATTAGTCATGTCAGTAACTTTCCTTTGCGCTTCTGCTGCCTGACCGGAATGTGCAACACCTAGAGCAAGTACCATCTGACTTTTCCATAGTGGAATTGTATTTACTATAGTAGATTGGATTTTCTCAGCCATAAGAGTATCATTTCCTTGCACCAACCTAATCTGTGGAGCCATCTGAATGGAAATCATTCTGGTCAATTCAAGATCATGAATTTTCTTTTCAAAACGATTACACATTGACATCATATCATTTACGGCCTGTGCATCCTCTGGAAGTCCACTTTTAGATGATTTTTCAACTAAAGCTGAAAGTTCTTCTGACTGAACCTTAGCAAGTTTTTTCTTACCAGCCAATATATACATAGAGAGCTCTTTAAAATATGTTTTATTCATTTCGTACATTTTATCCAACATGGCTACATCTTTTAATAACTGAATCTGATGACTTTCAAGTGTACGACAGATTTTATTAACATTTACTTCTGCTTTATTATATTTTACTTTCATTGCATTTATTTTATTGGAAGACTTTTTAAAAATTCCAAATAGACCTTTTTGTTCTTCTGTATCAAAGCTTTTCAACTCTAAAACAACACCTGAAAGCATTTCTCCTACTTCTCCTAAATCCTTTGTTTTAACATTATTAAGCGCTGTTTCAGAAAAATCTGCAATCTTTTTCTGAGCTCCTGCACCATATTGGAGAATGAGATTAGTTTTGTCTAATTCAATCTTTTCAGAGAACTCTTCAACTATTTTTCGTTCTTCTTTTGTCAACATAGTTTCATTGAATGCGGGATTTTCTTTATTTACCTGCTCAGATTTCTGCAACATCATATCTTGCATATTATTTTCCTTCTCTACAGTCTCATCAAATAAAGCATCAAAAGTTAAAGTTGGTTCTTGATTACTCATTTTTCATCCTCCTAATTAATTAAAAATCTTTTTCAGTTAACCCTTCTTGTTTTAGCATAGTGTTTAATACCGATATATCCGTTGCTACATCCATTGCTACATCTTGAAATAAACTATCCAATAAATTCTCAAAAGCTAAATTAATGGTATCCAGCGTATTCTCTATTTCCATTTTTGCTGAGCAAATATTTTCCCCTTGTGACGACTGCATATCCAATTCCTTATAAGCATTCAATAATTTCGCAGTAGTAGGAAGATAATAGTCCATAAATTTTTGAATATCTGAAAGCTTTTCTGGATGACTTTCAACATAATTAAAAATTTTTCTTGTTACATCTTCCAACTGATACAATTTTTTAGTGATTTCTATACCTGAAATAACATCATTTGCTTCCCTGATCTGTCTAATATATGATTTACCTTCTTCTATAGACTTTTTAAGTTCAGAATTTTTAATTTCGTCGTTACTTGTTTCTTTCGTTTTCTTACTAACCTCTTGTTCTTTCTCTAACTTTTCAGCTTTCACTTTTTCCTGAAGCTTAAGGTACTGATCATAACTTTCATTATTAAGCATAAAACAAGTTTTTTGGTCATCCAGATGTCCCTCTGGAAACATACCTAAATAAATCATTTTACGCAAATCTTTTATAATAAACCTTTTTTTAAATCCAGTATAATTAGATAATTCCTTAATCATACAATAATTTTTATTTTTAGTATACTTGATATACTTATTAAAACGTTTTAATCTCTTTCTTATTGACCCACCTTTTCCAGTCAAAAATATACTAACACCAAACAACGGTGCTAATCCCTTTAAAATGGTATAAAAAAGGCTATTATCCAAAACATATCCAAGTATACCCATCACAATGATGGCAATTCCAAACAATCCAAGTCCAATACTACCAAATACAGTAAATAATATTCCAGATATTCTTCCAACTGGCTTTACAAATTGCATATAATTAGAAATATCCTTATTTTTATTAACTTGGTTTTCTTCACAAGGTGGATTATTTGAATGATGGTTATATCTATAATGCCTGTCCTTGTATCGTTCATTATATATGTGCTTATTATCACATTTTTTTCTATTCTTGCTATTATTATGATTATATCCTATAGAACTTTTAAAATCATCTAAAGTATTGTTTATGGTATTTCCAATATCTTTATTTAATTGATTAAAATCTCTAGTGTTGACTGCTTTTCGAACACTATCCTTGATTTCATTTCCGATGCTTGAGAAGTTCTTTTTATCCATAGTTTGCCTCCTCATTAGATACTTGCAAAATCTTCTTTTTTATTATATCGTATTACTATGTAATTTTCAAACTATCAATATTAAGATTGTAATTAAAAATCCACTCAAACAGGAAGAAATATTATAGGTTGTTCATAACTTAATTATAAAACTATAAACAAGTTACTCTAATAAGATTTTTATATATTACAATTATTGCTCGTCTAAATTATGATTAAGTAAAGGTATCATAATTACCTTCTAATACATATAATAAAATAATCAATAAATATAAAATTCTATTATAGTCTTTTTTAGACATTCTAATCTCCTTTATTTTGCCTATAGTTGATATACAAGTTAGTTTTTATAGACATTATAAAAAGCACCTCCTACAAGGTGCTAATTTTTTACTCATCAAAAGAATCACTATCATCAAATGTATTATAACTTTCTTCATAGCTATTATCTTCATATGTTTCATTGCTTTCTTCATAGCTATTATTTTCATATGTACCATAGTTTTCTTCATAGTTATCATTTTCATATGTTTCATCGCTATCATCTTCATATGTTTCATTGTTTTCTTCATAACTATCATCATATGTTCCATTGCTTTCTTCATAGCTATCATTTTCATATGTTTCATAACTTTCTTCTTCATATTCATCTGTATCTTCATCATCGTCATATGATTCTACATCATATCTATCTGTCATCATGGCATATGATTCAGTATAAACTTCATTTTCATGTACATCTTCCTCATTGTACTCATGTTTTCTACCCTTAGCCGAAAACGATTTCTTCAATAAAGATAAAATCCAAAATATTAATAGAATCAGCATAAAAAAAACAATAGCACTTGGTCCTAAATTAGCTCTTTCAGTTAGAATTAAGTAATTCATAACATCCCCCTTACTACAATTTTATAAAAGTACTATAAAACAACATTTATCTGCTTTATATACTATTATCCTTACAAAGTATCTAATTGTCAACATTATTTTGTCTTTATTGTTATACTTTTAAAATATGTTCTAATCAAGCAGTTTTATAAATAAACTGAAATAAATTATTAAGCTTCTTGCTTTCTAATAGTACAAGTCATCTTTCTAGCTATTATTTATATTTTTTTCTATTTTTATCCATATAAATAAAATCACAGTACCAATCAAATAGCATACAATATCTTTTACATCAAATGTTGAACCAATAATAATAGATAACAATTTACTATCTTGTAAATTCAACATATCTACAATATGCAAATATTGAGCAAACTCTACCATTGTAGCAAGTATAAAAATATATATCGGCAATAGCTTTATTACTTTGGGTATTAGCCCTCTTATCAATGTATATATTAAAACAACTACTAAGATATCTCCAATATAAGGTCTAATAATGCTATCCTCTAAAAAAGAAGCAATACCTATTTCTATAAAAAGTATAATCAAAAAAATTAATATATATTTTTTGTTCAGTTTCATTATACTATCCCTTCCATTATTTAGCTTCTGAAATAACTAAAAAATAAGTACCAATTACACGGTTGTGATTGATACTGTTATAAAATATTCATTTATTTTAGAGAACTCATGTAAACTAGTCTTGGTCATATGATACAGTTCCAATATACATAATACTATAACCACCACCTTCGTCAAGAACTTTACTACCATTAAACTTGTAGTTGTACAGAAGAGCAACTGTATTTCCTTCATAATCCTCAGCACCCTTGACATTTGCCATAAATTTAGGAATTACTTGCTCCTCATATGAACATCCTTTTATTAATAACTCAATAGATTTTTTAATGTCATCATAAAATGCTATCTCACGAAAATAATCATTTACATCTTTAAGTAAAAACGCATCTTCAAATAATGAATTTACCCTATCACCATCTTTGGAATGACCGACTGTAAAATACTCTTTCATTATATTTTTATCTTTAAAAGTTCCTATCCATAGCGAAATATTTTTCTCATTCATATATCTTCACTCCCTATTAATCCTTCATATGACCACATATAATTAAAAGATTAAAGTTTATGTTTTTCATTTATTTCTCCCACGCTATACCACTCTTATTATCTTGCCAATCAACTAATCTTAATCTTATTATTACCATTTGAGTATAAGCTTTTCTTCTTTCTTCAATTGTTAATTCCCACCAATTTTCATATTTTTCATCACTTAATTCAACTAATTCTATATACCAATTATTTAATTTATTATAATTACTCTTCTTATTCTTAGGTATATCATTTTCCATTGCCATAAGTATAGTATTCAATTCATTAATCTCCTGTTGATTTTCTGACTCTCTTAATATTTTAATATCCTTTGAACTTATATTATCGATTGTTTCTGCTATCTGAAAATATATCTCATAGAATTCGTACATATAATCATTATAATTTCTATCTTTATACTGGTTATTATTACAAATGAATATTGCTGAAATAAAAATACATACTACTATAAGTATAAAAACTAATTTTTTATCTTTTTCTCTTTTTTTTATAATCATTGCTACTCCTTACTAAGTACTAATAATATGATACCATATATTTTTTTATATATGAAAAATTTCTATTTCTTCTCAAATCTTAGAATATACTTTAAGCTTTTATTATATTTTACTATTTTCATCTATAAATTTTTCATTAAAAATTAATATCAATGATATGAACAATATACAGGAAATTACCTTATTCATAAAATCAAATATTATCATATTCGTATTTTGGTTAAACGCCCACCAAAGTGTATACTCAAAATTTTGGAATAATATATGTATAAATATTCTATTATTAATAAAGTATAAACAACAAAAAGCAATTATTATTACACAGTATTTTCCTTTTATTTTAAGAAACTGAGCTATAAATCTATTTTCATATATTATATATACTAGCACAGTATAGTATAAAATGATTGAAATACAACTTGTTAAAAATATTATAAACGATGGAGCATAAATATTTTCAAATACAGTATTAATAATAAAAATAGCAAGCTCTGTTAAAAAAACTTTTATTAATATTTTTATTATTGAATACTCTCTAAATTTTAGAATATTTAGTAGTATAATTATGGATATAGTTATCAATATCAAACGTACCATTTCATATGATATAATCATAAGACAATTATTTCCATTAAGAGTTCTCTGTAAAATCGTTGTGTTCAATATATTCATATCTAGTTTTATTTTAAGTACAAATTCTATTATAGAAAAAAACAATACCGTCATAAAAACTAATATAATTTGTTTTGATTTCATAATTAAATATCCTTTCAATTGTCTACTGTTACATTAATTAGAAAATATTCCAACATCATTATGTTCATCGTATATTGCATGATAAAGTGCTTTTTCATGAATTAGAAAGAGATTAGCCGTATAATATCCGCTAATATAAGAATCAACTTTTATTACATCATGCTCTAATTCATTATTAGAATATCTAAACCAATTCATTACGAGAAAAAGCCTTAAAAAGTTGTCTAAATACATGTTTACAATCCAAAAGTTTTATTAGATAAATCTATCTATGTTTAAGAGACTGCTTTTTAATAATCTTATTAATAAGATTACCCACTTATTAAGAGTATTGTGATAATAAACATAGCTATTGTGGTATATCCCATTGTTCCAATAAATAATCAAACAAATATTAAGATATATAATAAAAGCACCAATACAAGGTGCTTATTGTTTAATCATCAAAAGTATCATGACTTTATTTTATATGTTTAATAGCTTTCTTCTTTCATCTATCATGTCTATCTAATGTCATATCATATGAATCTGAGTATACTTCTATCATACTTATTTTCATACATATTTTATTTTTTATCTATTCCTTATTTTGTGATTTATTATACCACCCAAAAGCTTTATATTTTATAAAGAAATCCAAGAAAGAAATTGTGCTAAAATCATTTAAAATTTCTTCATCTGTTTCCCACCATGAATCAGAGATATAGAGATTAATATCTTTATGATACCACGGAAGAATATTAATATTTTTTCCCTCTAATTCCTCAATTAATCTGTAAATTCTTACATGTTCAGTAATTTTTATAGCAACATCATTTCTAAGTTGGTAACAAATTTCAAACAATTCATTATCATTTCCTGTTTCAAGAATTTGTTTGTATGCAGAATATAATTTACTCTCCATAATATCAACATTATTGGGAACATCTAGAATCACTTTAGATATACCATTATTATTTAGTATTTTAACAAACTCATGTAAGGATTTCCCTTGATTTTCTTGTATACACTTTTTGTATTTTTTTACAAAATCATAGTCATTATATATCCCTTTTCTAACAATAATTTTTTTTATTTGCTTATCCATTTTATACCTCCAATTTAGTCCCATGTAATATGGACTCTAAATCCTTGTTCTTTACTGTAAATATTTATATGATAGTGCTTCTCCTATTCCGTCCAAGAAACTTGGATTTGCAGCAGCAGCTACATTATATCCTATAAGATAAATAGAACTAGCAGAGGTATTATGGTAATTATTACAAAAATTCAGCTTTTTGATTTGTCCTATATAATTATGTTCTTGAATAAAACTATTATCATTTAATCCACCTATTCCAATCATCTGTGAAGCTTGAAATGTAGCCCTATCTGGTTTCCCTGTTACTTCAATATTTAACCCTTTATTTTTAATATACTATTGTATTTGCTTAATTTGTTAATCCCATAATAATACCCCCTCCTCTTGATTAATACTATATCTTTTACAATATAATTTCAATAAATCCTGACGAACGACATTATTTATGGGATAAAATGCATTTTTTATAACATATTGCACTCTATGTATGATTAAGTATATTTATATATTTAATTATATTCCAATGTAAAATTTAATTAAGTTTACCAATTGTAACTTATAATGCAGCAATATTAATAATTACCAAAAAACTAATACTCTAAAAAAAATATTCATTAAAGAAAAGTTCTGCTCTTCTAATTAAATCCTCATAAAATTCCAAGTAAAATATTATATTCTTTCTATTAATCAATAAATGTTTATATGAATTCTCCGACAACATTAACAGGAATATTCATCATTTGTTTCAAATCTTCCAAATGCTTACTATCCATAGCTACAACCGCACAAGTAGCAGGTCCTGCTGTTTTATTTAAATCAAGACTTACATCTTTACATGGTCTGAATTCCAAATTACTTGTTCTCGCCATTTCACCAGCTTCATAAGATATTCCTTTAGAGCCTACTGGCAAAACATCCTCTATGAAGTTAAGGCTTTTTATTCTTTTCAATATCTTTAAAGTCATGATTTCACCTTTATCACCAACTACTTCATTCCCTACTTTTGGAATCCCTACTGCCACAACTATATTACCTGATTTTGCCTTTGGATAGTTCCAGTTCTTCATATTGACCTTTCCTATAACAGTCAACCCAATTCCTGTAACTGTAACGGGAATATTTTCTTCTGTACTTCCAGTAACTACCGACTCCTTATCTACTTCAATTTCATCTAATGCAGCATATATTCCATCAAGAATTCTCTTGCCTGTATCTTTCATTTCAACAGCAAAAGTATTAATTACAGTTATAGGTTCTGCTCCCAATGCTATAGTTTCAGAAAGAGATACTATAGCTGTATAATATCCAGTAATATAAGGGTCAACTTTTATTACATCATGCTCTTTATTACCTATACCTCCACATGAATCGCAAGCAACGGTTAATACATTTTCATTATCAAAACTAATTAAAGTAATATCCCTAAATTTTTTAATCATTTATTCTACCTCTTCCATAAATTTTCATATTCAAATAACCTTTATTCCTACAATTGAATTTTTTAATAATCAATTTAATTATTGATCATCTGCAACAGTACACCATATTCATATTTATATTCAATCTCTATAATCATTCCTGGTAAAATCTTAAAATGCCAGCGATCTTCGCTGCTCAGATTTAATAAATGCATTATAGCTGTTCTAATAACTCCACCATGAGTTACAATAACGCTTGTACCTTCTTTATCTTTAATCTTATCTATAAAACTAATAACACGTTTATCAAAATCCAAAACATTTTCCCCTTCGGGAATAACATAATTCTTGTAATCATTCATGAATTGGTTATAAGCATCAGGATATTTTTGTAAAGCTATATCAGAAGTTAATCCTTCAAAAATACCATAATTCATTTCTCCTATTTCATCAATAAACTGAGCTTTCTTTCCAATACATTCTTGTATTTTCTCAGCAATAATTTGAGTTCTTTTCAATGGACTAGAATAAAAATAATCCACTTCTTGTAACCTGACATAGTCTAATATTTTATCTATCTGTTTCAATCCATTATCGGTAAATTCAGAATGTGTTATCCCATATATGAGCTTGTCAATATTAGCACATGTTTCACCATGCCTTATAAAAATAAATTTCATAATACACCCCCATAATATCATCATCAATTCGAGTCTAATAATTTATATAATTAGTTAGCTTTTCCACAAAACTCCATATATAAAATGTATCTCTATAATAGTAAAAGGATAATAACATTATCATTTTATTTAACTAGTATGAAAAAATCAGATATAAAAAGTTACTTTTAAAAAAGGTTAATAAATAACTTATTTATTATATATTTTTTGATAAAACTATTATCTAACATAAATTATTATGTATATTTAAAATAATAAGGCAATAATAATTACTATATGGCTCAGCAAAGTTTACATAACATCTTTTATAATAAGCTTTCTAATAAATAGGCACTTAATAAAAATACAACCTGTGAAAATTCAACAGTCATACCAATAACATCTCCTGTTATACCATCAAGCTTTTTATTAACACTTGAACTTACTAAAAGTACGATTATCCCTGTTATCACTGTAGCTATCAACAACAACCATTTCTGAAATAAACTAACTAATATTATTAGTAATATAAATCCACCAATAACATGTGAAATCCTAGTATTATCAATAAAATCTTTTCCCATTCCTTTTTCCTTTGCATACTTATTAAGAGAACAAACAAGTAATGCAAAACATCTTCCAGCTACAGGAAACAACAATATAGTGACATCATTACTATACCCTAACAGTACTATCATACTCATAAAGTACAATATTAAAGCAGTAACACCAAAAGCCCCTATCCTACTGTCCTTCATTATCTCAAAAATTCTATCTCTATCCCTATAACTGAAAATACCATCACTGACATCAGCCAACCCATCCAAATGTAGTCCACCAGTGACAATCAAATAAACTAAAATTATCAACAATGACAGTATCATGGGAACCAACTTATCCCCAAAATGTCTTATAGGAAATAATATCCCTCCAATGATTAACCCAATCAAAGGCATATATTTTATCCCCTTAATAAAATCATCACTATTAAAATCAAACTTATATCTAATAGGAATCCTAGTCAAAAAAGTCAACATAAGTATGAAACCCTTCATTACCTATCATCTCCCTTAATTTTCATAGGAAGCGAAGACACCATAAAATACACTTCATCAGCTCTCCCAGCTAAATACTGATTAACTCTTCCCGCTATATCTCTAAAAATACTCCCTAACCTATAAGCTGGAACCAATCCCATTCCAACCTCATTAGTTATAAGAATAATATCCTTATTATTGTCACTCATAAAATCCAAAAGCTTATCTACCTCACTAAAAACATAATCCTCTACCATCTGAATATCCTCATTACTACAAGTATCATAATCAATATCCTTATCGAACATCAAATTAGTGACCATAGTAGTGATACAATCCAAAAAAAACAAATCCGTCTGCTCAACTATTTCCTTATCAACATCATCAAACCCCTTATATCTCTCAATAGTCACCCACTCTTTGGGTCTCGACTCCTTATGCTTCCTAACTCTCTCCTCCATATCCTTATCAGTTACAACTGCCGTCGCTATATAAGCAATCCTTTTACCTCTCTCCTTAGCCAACTGCTCCCCGTAACTACTCTTACCACTACGAGCACCACCTGTCACCATAGTAATTCCCACTACAATCACTCCTTCAATATATCTAAATTATCATATTTACTAACTCACTGAATTTATAATTCATCTAAAATAAACCAACTAAATACATAATTCTTATGTAATTTTATTATAAACATTCTTTCATTAATATAAAACACTTAACTTATATAAAGCATATCTTATACCAAACTAACTAATCTCTCCACTTCCCCCTTGCCAAACCGAAGGGTATAAGTATTAATAATCACGCAGACCGACCGCTTCTCAGGGTAAGGCAAGTGATTATTAATACTTATACCCTGACTAACCTTGAAACCAACTTAAAATTATCCTCCCTCCCCTTCAAAGCAATCCTAACAAACCTATCATTCAACGACACAAAATCATCACAAACCCTAACGAACATATCATCTTTCAACAATTCCTCATTCAATTTATTTCCTGAGAAATATTTCAACTTACACAAAAAGAAATTACTATAACTCTTATACACCTCAAGAACTTCTACCTTCTTCAACGCATCATACATATATTCCCTTTCTTCACTAACCCACCTATTAGCTTTTTCATGAAACTCCCTATCTTCAATTACCTTAGGCACTATATCAAGAGCAAAAGTATTCATAGTCCAAGGCTCCTTGTACTTCTCCATCATCTCTATAACTTTTATATTACTCACAGCATAACCTATCCTTAATCCTGGCACAGCATAATACTTAGTCATTGATCTAAGAGATAATATCCATTCATACCCAATAGCACTACCAATAGGCTCATTACCCGTAAACTCAACAAAAGACTCATCAATAAATAGAAAACTATTCTCTTGTTTCACAATATCTACAAGCTTACCTATTAAATCAATACCAATATATTTTCCAGTAGGATTATTAGGATTACACAAAACTACAACATCAGGTTTAATCTCTTCCACTTTATTGGAAAAAGCATCCATATCGAATGTAAAATCATTATTATTATCTAAAACATAACTATATATCTCACTACCAGCCAATGTAAAAGCTCTTCTGTACTCATTGAATGTTGGTTCAATAATCAGTACTTTCTTAGGCTGTATAGCTCTAGCAAACAAATATATTAATTCACTAGCACCATTCCCCATAATTATATTATCAACATCTGTATTAAGATGTTTGCTAATCGCCTCTTTTGCTGCATTCCCTCCAATATCAGGATATTTACATATATTATCTATACTAGATATTATAGCTTGTCTTATATTATCTGATACACCTAACGGATTAATATTAACGCTATAATCAACAACTCCCTGTCTACCATAGAATCCTCCGTGCTTATTCATATATTTCATTCCTTTCTAGTAAAACAATTGATCAATCTTATTCTAACAAGTAACTTAATGCAGACAAATTAAGAATTATAAATTAAATAAATGATATTGAAAACATAATTAAACATATCACAACTAGTGTTATAATCTCAGAAACATATATTACACTAGTAGATTTAACAATATGCTTACCATTCAATTTTTCTCCAGGATCACCAATGGTTGGTTTCACCACAACCTCATCAAAATATGTATTAGTTCCACCTATTTGAATATTCAACAGTCCTGCAACTACTGATTCTGGATAGCCACAATTTGGACTTTTATGATTTTTATTATCTCTTCTCAATATTTTTAATCCTTTTTTAAAATCATATCTGAGTACTCCTCCAGCTAACAACATAAAAAAGCTTCCTAACCTAGCTGGAATATAATTAAATATATCATCTGTCTTAGCAGAAGCGAAACCAATATCTTTGTATTTAACATGGAGATATCCTACCATAGAATCCAGTGTATTAACTGCTTTATACATAAATACAAATTGTACAGGCATATTTACAATAAATCCAATAGCTATAAACATTAATGGAGCAAGTACTCCATCTACAGTATTTTCTGCTGCTGTTTCGATTGCTCCTCTTATAATTTCTTCTTTAGTTAAATTGTTAGTATCTCTTCCAACTAAATAAGATAACTGTTTTCTAGATAATTCCAAATCATCCTTTTCTATTGCTTTATATACTTTTAATACTTCATCTTTTAAACATTTAGCAGCCAAAGCAGTATATAATAAATAGGTAGTTACTATATCTTGTATGTATGGATGAATTTTAGAACATACGAATAGCACTAGGGTTATAGAAAAAAATGTTATTCCGACTGTCGTAATTAGAAGTACGAAACCTCCAATCTTCAAAGGTATTCTACTCTTTCTTATTGTCTTTTCTAATCTACTGATTAATTTTCCTATATATATAATAGGATGTGGTATATTAACAGGGTCGCCAAATATTCTATCTAGTAATATGGCTATACATAATATTATTATGGGTTTCAATTATAGCACCTCTAATTTTTTATTATATTTCAGTAAGCAGGGCAAAATATTATAATCATGCCTTCTCCATAGAAATGATATGTCTACGTGATTATAATACTTTACCCTTATTAATAATTATAAAGTTGAGTTATCTATTATAAATAATATCTTTTATTTTATCTATATCCATATGATCTCTTACTAGTTTTGCTAATTTATCGTACTCAATGTCTTTTAGCTTAGCGTAATCAATGTTACTATCAATGTCCAATCCTTTTTTATTCTTTATATTATCAAGGATCAGTTTTCTTAACTCATCGTTGTCGAATATTCCATGAAGATATGTTCCCATTACATTTTTCTTGGCGTTCATTGCACCGTCTATTCGTCCATCTTGTAATTTAATAAGTGGTAAACTATCACCCATCAACTCGGTTTTACCCATATGTATTTCATATCCACTAACTTGTAGATTATAGGATTTTTCTGCAAAAGGAATATCTTCTATTATATTTCCAGTTATTTGGGTAGTTTGTTTGCTATCTTCCATTTCCGTAATAATTTCTAACAAACCTAATCCGTTAATACTTGACATTGAAGTTTCTACACCTTTTTCGTCTTCAATGGTTTCACCTAATATTTGATACCCTCCGCATATACCAATAATTGGGACATCATTCCTATGAGCTCTATATATACCTGCCTTCAGTGATGAATTGTGTATATATTCCATATCTTTTATGGTATTTTTACTGCCTGGAATAATCAGAAGGTCAATTCCTTCGTAATCTTTATTTTCTTTTATGTACCTTACAGATACATTATCTTCTAATTCAAATACTGTGAAATCAGTAAAATTGGACATATGTGGTAACCGCAGTACCCCTATAATGATATCTGCCTCTTCTTTCATATCAAATCTTTCAGTAACACTATCTTCATCATCTATTTTTAGTGATTCATAAGGGATAACCCCCAAACATGGTATTTGCAATTTTTCATAGAACATATCTATACCAGGTTGAAGTATCTTGACGTCACCTCTGAATTTATTTATGACATACCCTTTTATTCGCTTTCTTTCTTCAGGTTCCAGAAGCATAACTGTTCCATAGATTGAAGCAAAAACTCCTCCTTTATCAATATCTCCTATTAAGACAACAGGAGCATCAACCATCTCAGCCATTCCCATATTAACGATATCATTTTCTCTGAGATTAATTTCCGCTGGACTTCCTGCTCCTTCTATTACTATAACCTCATGTTTGGATTGTAACTTATTATAAGATTCCATTATGTGCTGTTTTAGTCCTGCCTTTGTACCGAAATAATCTTTGGCACACATATTCTTATATATCTTACCATTTAGAATTACTTGACTTCCTACATCACTTGTAGGTTTCAATAAAATCGGATTCATTTCAACTTGTGGTTTAATACGTGCGGCTTCAGCTTGTACAACTTGAGCTCTGCCCATCTCTTTTCCATCTTCTGTTATAAAAGAGTTAAGCGCCATATTCTGAGATTTAAATGGAGCTACACTAATTCCATCATCATTTAGAATTCTACATAAAGCAGCAGTCAATATGCTTTTACCCACAGTTGAAGCAGTTCCCTGAAACATAATATTATTCATTATTATTCACTCCATTTTTTCATTATTTTACATAACTACTTAGGTTATCATTAACATATTCGATTATAAAAACTTAAGATTTTTGGGGATATCGTTTGAAGAAATGTCATAGAATAATTGAAATATACATTAAAACAAACCCATATCTCCACACGCAATCTGGATTTAATATTCAAGTAATCAGTGCTAAGTATCCTGACTTATACATATAACCCAATGTAATGTCTTCCCAAACTATTAAGTCCAGTGACCTCTATTACATTAGTAGTAAATTACAGTAGCGGTGGCTGTACTGGATTTTCACCAGTTTCCTTAAAACACAACTTACTTTTGCAAATAATACACTATAACATAGTAGTATTATTTGCATATATTAAATTTTTACATGAATTCATTATATTCTATACCAAAGATAAAATCAATATCTTGACTATATTTAGTTTATATATTATAATTATTGTAATTTAGATATTTGTCTAATAATCTAATTATTATAGTAACCTATTAATATCAACTGGACTTTACCACTTCAATATTCTATGTGAGTAAGCTTATGAAAGGCTTAACGCTTTACCCACATTAAATTAAAGATAGTCTAAGCCAAGTCATCAATAATAAAATGACTTCATAAGAAAGGAAGGATTTATTATGAAAAAGCTTATATTAATTACACTAATCATTTTACTTACATTTTCAGGATGCAATAATTACTCAAAATCTGATGAACCCATCACAGATAGCAATCAATCAGAATCCACAGAAAATGGCACCTCACCAGAACAAGAAAAATCAAATGATACTGATAATAAGTATGAAAAAACAGCTATAGATTTATTCAACTTATATATAAACAAAGACTTTAAATCCATAATTGATGATACTAATTTTTCTAAAGAATTACAAAATCAATTAAGTGAAGATAATTTAGCAAAAGCAGATACCCAAATTACTGGTTTGGTTGGAGATTTTGAAAAGATTTTATCCACTAACTCAATTACTCAGGATAAAAATACAACAGTAACCATAATAAGTAAATGTAGCAAATCCAATCTCATGTGTATTGTCATGTTTGATGAAAACGAATCCATACTAGGCTTTAATTTATTACCAACCTCTGAAGGAGCTGACCTAGACGTTTCTCTCCCTGAAAATGCAGAAGAAATACCCGTTGAATTTGGTGCAGATGAATACAAATTATCTGGTTTATTGACTGTTCCAAAAGGCAAAGATGAGTACCCGATAGTTATTCTTGTACAAGGTTCCGGACCAAGTGATAAAGATGAGACTATCGGACCAAATAAACCTTTTAGAGACATAGCATATTCACTTGTAAGTAATGGCATTGGAGTTCTCAGATATGATAAAAGGACTTACACTCATAGGAATAAAATAATCGCTAATCAAGATCAATTAACTGTATATGATGAAACCATAGATGATGTAGTCTATGCATATGATTATCTTGTTGACAATAAAGATATCACTGCTAAAGGTATATATATTATAGGACATAGTCTGGGAGGATATTTAATGCCTCGTATAGCTAATGAACTTCCTGATGCAAATGGATACATCTTCCTTGCAGGTTCTGCTAGGCCATTAGAAGATTTATTAGTTTATCAGATTCCTTATCTAGCTAACTTGGATAATATTGTTACTGATGAAGAGCAACAACAAATTGATTATTATAAAAATGTTTATGATCGTGTAAAATCACTTGACGAATCAAGTACTTATACCGCAAAAGATTTAGGAGGCACAGGTAAAAAATATTGGTTGGACCTAAAAGATTATCGACCTACAGTAATGGCACAAGAAATTACTAAACCAATGTTATTCTTGCAAGGGAAAAGAGATTACCAAGTTACTCTAGATGATTTCAATCTATGGAAAGAAAGCTTAGAATCCAAGGATACCGTTACATTCAAATTATATGATGGGCTTAATCATCTATTTATGAAAGGTGAAGGCACTCCTTCTCCAACTGAATATTCCATAGCTTCTAACGTAGATAAACAAGTTACTGATGATATAGCTGAATTTATTTTATCAAATCAATGAATCCAATAGTATAACCGTCAATACATCAATAACTAACAAAATCTAATTGGATCAAGCTAACCAAGCAATTAAGCTACTATGTATAAAAAGGTAAAGACAAATATTTTCATAATATAATATTTGCCTTTACCTTATATTCACTATTAAATATAACCCAAAGCTATAATCCTTTATCTGCCTGCATTAAATTAAACCTTCCACTCTAATATCTTATCAAGAAAACTTATCAACTGCTTACTCTTAGGCTCTCTAAAAATTCTACTGCTTTTGCCACTCTCAATGATAGTATTTTCTGCCAAAAATATGACCTTTTCACAAGAATTTTTTGCAAATCCCATTTCATGGGTAACTATTATAGTATCCAAACCATCATTTTGAAATTCATTAAGCATGTCAAGTACCTCTCCTGTATATTCTGGATCCAATGCAGAAGTTGGCTCGTCCAATAATAAAAGTTTGGGTTTTATAGCGACAGCTCTAGCTATGGAAATTCGCTGTTGTTGGCCTCCAGATAGCTGTGATGGATATTTGTCTTTTTCCTGTACCAATCCAAATCTATCAAACAGCTTACTCGCTATTTGGGTGGAATCATCTTTGTTTATACCAAAAGTATGTATAAGAGGCAGTATAACATTTTCCATAGCTGTCAAATGCTCAAATAATCCTTTTGATTGAAAAACAAATCCAATATTTCTGCGAAAAGCTTGTAATGATTTCTCGTCAAAATTAATTATGTTGCCATCAATATACATTTCACCAGATGTAGGAAGCAATAATCCACCAATGATACGTAATAGAGTTGATTTTCCGCCTCCTGATGGACCAATGATTGCTATAGAATTAATATTATCTTCATAATTGATATTTTCTAGAACTACATTGCCTTCATAACTCTTACAAATGTTTTTTAGTTCTATATTCATGTTTATACCTCCTCTCAAACATTCTAGATAATAATGACACAGCAAAGGTAAGTATAAAATACAAAGCTCCAACAAATATATAATTTTCAAACATCCTGAAATTATCAGCAGTTATCTCCTGTATTGTTTGAGTAAGTTCAATTACCGCAATAACAGATAGTAGGGATGAATCTTTTATAATAGAAGCAAACTGACCAGTTAGAGCTGGCAAAATATGTGACATCAATATGGGAAATGTAACAAATTTAAAAGTTTTTTTAGAGTTAAGTCCTATAGCTCTTGCAATTTCATACTGCTGACTACCAATGCTTTCAAGACCACCTCTTATTATTTCTGATATATATGCTCCTTCAAAGAGTGATAGTATCAGTATTCCAGCTATATATCTATTATTAACTCCCCAAGCCGTTCCTATTATATAATAGAAGAAAAATATTTGAACCAATAGGGGAGTTCCTCTTATTATCTGAATGTATGCCTTACATAGATATTTAATTGTCAGTATATTGGATTTTTGTCCAACAGCGGTAATTGATCCAATCAGTAAACTCATAAATAAGCTACCGATAGAAATGATTATGGTCATATAGAATCCTTGCCATAATCTCTGCCTATATTCTAATAATGTAGAAAAATCTAATTTCAGTCCTATTGCATTAAGGGATAACCACATAAAAAATACTAAAATTAAAATGACTAATACAACACTGATGATTTTATTTGTTAATGTAGGTTTTCTATCTTTTCGTCTCATAATTTCTCCCTAATCGAAAAACCATGGAAAATCAAGCTCATCGAATGTTTGTTTTTCCTCTTTTAGATATTTTTCTGTTATATCATCAAATCCATTATTCTCTTTAAAATCCTTCAAAAAATCATTTATGCTGTTAAGCAATTCAGTATTGTCCTTCTTGACACCAATACCCCAATTTTCGCTATCTTGAAATGGTATCAATAATGCTTTTGTGGTTTCTTCGTTTAATTTATTCTGACGGTAAATTGTTAGCTGGTCATATATGAATGCATCAGCTTTACCTTGTGTAACTTCAACTACACATGCATTTTCAGAAGAAAGTGCGTTAATCTTAGTATTCATAAGGTTATTGGTTGCATATAGATAACCTGTAGTACCTTTTTTTACACTGATGACTTTGCCTTTTTGATTTAACTCTTCAATACTGTTTATATTGGAATTCTTATTCACCAATAAACCAAGATAAGCATCAGCATAAGGCTCTGAGAAATCAATTACTTCTCTTCGTTTTTCGGTTATTGTCATTGATGATATTACAGCATCAATTTTGCCTGTCTGAAGTGAAGGTATAAGTCCGTCCCAATTAATGTTTTCAATTATAACTGGTCTATCCAAATACTCACCTAAAGCTTTTGCTAAATCAACACTTACACCTGTTGGATTTCCTTCTTCGTCTTTTGTTTCAAACGGAGGATAAGCAAGTTCCATACCTATTGTTAACGTATTGTCTTCTGTTTTTGATTTACAACTAGCTAATATCGTCGAACCAAGTAGTATGATTAATACTATGGGTACTAATTTCTTCATAAATTAACCTCCTTTTTCTAACTAAAATTATCTATCATCTTTCTTAATACTTCTCTAAAAATTTCTTTTTCTTCGTCTGCAATATTATTATATTGTCTATTATAAATTTTTTCAGATATGACAACAAAGGCTTGTTCCAAATCCTTACCTTTTGATGTTAAAGATACCCTGTTAACACGTTTATCAACAGTATCTTTAATCATATGGGTATAACCAAGATCATTAAGTTTTTTAACCAAAGTCGTAATGGTAGAAGGATCTTTACCAATGTTACCAGCTAATTCACTCATTGTTAAATTTTCTTTTTCTAAAAGCGATAAGATTATTTTACCATGAGAAGGTACAATTCCCGTAATTCCTTGTTTCTTCAATTCTGAAATTATAAATTGATTTATGAGGACTCTAACCCTTCCAATTAAATATAATGTATTATCAGCTTTCACAATTACACATCCTTTTATAATAAAATACTTGGACATCCAAGTTTATTTTAGATTATACTTGGATATCCAAGTAATGTCAAGTATAAATATATAAAATTTTTTTTACATTTTATTGAAAAATTTTATATTATCTAATAAAAGTATACTCAATTATTAAATTTTTATCAAATACAGATAGTACATATGAATTTCCATTTGGAATAAAAATAAATACTGCATAATAATTTTTTTGAATCATCAATGAAAAACCAATATATGAATAGTTAAATGAGAAATATCATCTGTTTTTTTTAGAACATTAATTTTCATAAAAATCTTTAAATGCAAAGTAATTCTTCGTACAAATAAATAAGGCTAACTCACATAATGAGTTGCCTTGCTTCTAAAAATATAATTTTTTATTCTATATGGCTTGAAAAGTAATAAATTTTGATATTACATAAATAAACTTTATTGATATTAGTCCTTTACTTTAATTTACTCCACATTTCTAGAATTTCTAGTCTTGATCCTTTAGGTTTATCACATTCTTTATCATCACCACAAGAAAAACTCTTAAGTAGTTCACAAGGCATATCTGGACATTGTCCACAATGATCATAACCTTTATCTTGGCAACATTTTGAGACTGGACATGTTCCCCAAAAAGGTTTACCTTTTAGTGCAATACAACCTTGGCAACCATGACTGTACTTGTAATCACATGTATTACACATGGATCCGCAATTAGATTGTATCTCCATGATATCTGTCAATGATATTTCTACACATTCTCTATCCACCCATAATGATAGTCTATCTGCACGAAATTCAATAAGCATATAATTGGGGTCAGTGACACCTTCTGGATAATGATTGATAAACCAATCTACCCACATTGTCTGTTTCACTTTCATATCAGTAATGATATGAGCAGTTCCAATCAATGTTATATTATCATTTCCTTCATGAACGCAAATACTCATCTTATTATTAATAACTATAGCCTTTGCTAAATTGCCATTACTTGCTGTACTGATATGACTATGAAGGATATTAGGTATCCCACAAAAAGAACGTGTTGCAACACTAGGGAATCCATCACCTTTAATATAACCAACATAACCAACTTCACTTTTCTTCAGAATATCATTTGTCTTTTTTATTGTTTCATGTAATCTCACTCTATACACCTCCACGTATTATACCTCCATTATGGCATAACAAACGTGACAGCTGTATGTCATGTTGAGTCAGATATATTGGTTACGGTTAAAATCAGTTATCTCTTTAATTTTTTCAATAAGACACTCAGGTTCATAAACAATCACTTTATCACCAAAACTCAGAACCCAACTTAACATGAAATCAAAATTGGTAAAATCTCTTTCAAAATATAATCTACCGTCATCTTGTTCTATATAACTTTCATTCTCATAATTCTCAACCAGAATATATTCAACACTTTTGTCAAAGGATGCTTTTAATACATAATTACATAAAAAGATATCATCCATTTTTTCAGTTATATCTTTATTGATTTCTTTAAGGATAAAATTATCTTTGGTTATCTGTAAATCCCACAATCTATTAAGCTTATACCATCTAAATTCATTAACTTTATCAGAAAATGCGTATAGATACCAGTTCTGCCACTTATATACTACTTTATAAGGGTCAACAATCTTATTTGATTTACCTCTTCTACTATAATATATGAACTGTATTTTATAGGATTTTTTTACTGCCTCTTGTACCATTCTTATTTTTCTAGAAACACTTTCCGTATAAAAAGAACCTAGTTCTATGTCAATAATATCGTTTATACCACTATTACCTGAGTATAATTTATCTAAAATATTACTTGTATCAGATGAACTATCTATGCTATTAAGTGCATTCAATCCAGTTATTATTTTCGTTAATTCTTCTTTACTCAAGATAGCTTTATCAAAGTTATAACCTTCTTGGATTAATATTCCTCCATTACTGCCCTGGCGGGTAATAATGGGTACACCAGCCATGCAAAGTGTTTCAATATCTCTATTGATAGTCCTTTTGGAAACTTCAAAATGCTCAGCTAAATAAGGAGCTGTAACCTTTCCTTTTCTAGATAATATCAATAATATCCCCATCAACCTATCAATTTTCATCTTAACCAGCTCCATACGTTTTTTCTAATTATATCAAGTATACTTGTTTTTAACAATATTCTATAACTTGTCTGTTTAAAATTACAAAAACTGTTCTTATTCTTATTAATGACCAAAAACAAAAAAAGGCTTATCCCATAATATTAAATCCTATGAAATAAATCCTTTTATTTTTTATGAAAAAGTTATCTTCTTTACTTCAATACCTTCAATAGAATTTAATTTGCTTTCCAATTCTTCACATCCATTATCTTCGTTGAGTTCTAATAGTATGATTCCTTCTTCAGAATCTTGATGTAATCCTAACCTGGTATCAATGATATTACCTTTTTCTGTAAGAACATCTTGCACTCTATCAACTTCTTCTAGTCTATTGCTCACTTTGAATCCTAAAATAGTTTTCATTATAATTACCTGCCTTATTATTAAATAATTTTATATATAGCACTGAAATAGCTATTATATTATCAAGTTATCCAATTACAAATGATTATATACATTTAGTTCCAAATAATGTTATAATTAGAAATAGATAATATATTGATTTGGGGGTTATATCATTGAGAATGTTGAAATATTTATTATCTGAATTGTTATTATATATAATAATAATAACTGGTTGTTCGTCATCTATGCAAACAAGTTTAACTGACAATGAAATCAACACTAATAATGAATCTATAGAAAATAATATGACTGACAAAAAGTCCATAATTAATAATGATGCATCTAGTAAAGAAATCATTCAATCACGTAGTAACTCTGTTAATACCTATGCAGAAAAAAATAATGCTACTAGTGATACATTAACATGTAGCGAGAATCTTGACCAGAAACAAGAAAAAGATCTTGTAAATAAAACTTGTTCAAATAAAGAGGAAATATGGGAGTCTCCTATAAACAGTTATGAATCCATAATGGTTATATCTAATAAAACTGATAAGGACTTTGATTTTAAATATTATGAATGGGGTTATGATGAACAACAATATAGTCAATATGGTTTTAATGGCAAAGCTATATTTATTTCTGAAAATATTGCAGAATTTAATATAACGGATAATTCTTGTGTTGATATATATTCTTCGGTCAAGGGTAAAATTAATTTTAACGATAATCATTCTATAATAACTTACTCATATGAATCTTATGAAAAGCAACATACTATTACTCTAAACAAAAATGACAATACCAACATATTAAATAAAATGCCTTTTTATACTCGTGAATTAATGCTAAACGGTAACAGAATCAATCATTTTTTATTCTATGAACCTAATAGCAGTTTTGGAGAGCCTAATGAAAGTAAAATAATACCCTATATAGGAGATGAAACTTATACAGAGAATATATATGATGGTTATAGTATATCATTTGTTAACCCAGATAATATTATAAAACATATAACTATTGATAAACCAGATATCTGTATTATAAGGGATATTAAAATTGGTGATAGTCTAAATGAAGTCATTGATAAATTTCCAAATGAGCAAAAAGAAATCATTGTGCATTTTGATACACCAGTTAAACCATTATATGGAAATATTAGTCATGGAAGCAATTATGGTATGATTGAATACGTTGATGAAACTCCTAAAAAAATTATCTATTCTTTTGGGGGAGACTATTTAGTATTCCACTTAGATGAAAAACTAGAAATTATATTAATTGAATATTATTATTAACACAATATAGTAGATAGGATCAAAAAATTTGAGGTTACAAGACCTATTTCCACTGTACCAAAAACCATTGAATTGGGAATCAACATTTTCACAAGGAGTATAATGATTAGAGTGGCAGTATCCAACAGGATTTTTAGAAAAACTGGAAGCACCATTCAATTTATATATAGCAAGATGTAGGTGTGTGGGTCAACACTGGTATAATTAGTTATTTGAAATGTAAATTTAGCTGGTCCTCCTGATTTTAATGGTTCTGTTTCCCCTTCTGCTAGGGTAAAATTAGTAACCATGATGTCACAATTTGATTTTGCAGCATAATTAATTACTGGAGTTTTCTTTACCTCTTTATGATTTATTTTTACTGATGTTTTGAATGTGTCATTATTAAGTCGTCTAAACATATTGTCCTTATCTAGTGAATAACTCATTTTTCTTGAACTATCAATCACATAAACACCTTCTCATAGATTATTTATAAATTGCAATTTATATGTTTTAGTTAACTGTGATCGTTAACTTATTTTGATATTAACATTAAATAAGGCGACATTAACACGACATCTTAATTTTTTATATCAAAAAACTGCCAGTAGACTTCTACTGACAGTTTTGTAAATTATATTATTTTACTACTTCAAATTCATTATTGATCCATCCAAGTGGAGCATTAGCTTCCATACCTAATCCACCGTTAAGTGAACAAGCATCATATCCTAATAATCTGAGTCCTGCTACTGTTTGACCTGCTGTCTGTCCAGTATAGCAGTAAACTACTATTTTTTGATCTTTTGGTAGAGTAGAGAATTGTTTTTCCATTCCTGCTCCCCAAGGTATATTCTTGGCTCCATCTATATGGCCTTCGTTGTAATCTTTTTCACCTCTGATTGATAATAGACAGAAATCTTCTTTGTTATCAACCATATCTTTTAAATCTTCTTCTGATACTTTATAATTCTTGAATTTAGTATCTTTTACTTCTGCTAATCCGTTATAGTATTCTGTTAATGCTGTCTTAACTTCTTCAGGCACATCATAATTTTCGTCACCGAATTCATTAACTGTTTCTTCTATAACATCTTCATATCCCTCAACTTTAGAAATACCAAAATTAAATCCTAAGTTAACACTTCTTGCATTGATTCCAGCTAAATTCAATGTCATTACTGCTTGACCTGCTGTCTGTCCTGAATAACAGTAAATGAATACATCTTTGTCTTGTGATATTTTTGTGATGTTTTCTGCGATAGCTGGTCCCCAAGGTGCATTGTAAGCTCCTTTTACATGACCTTTTTTGTAATCTTCTGCTGTACGAATATCTACTATTACCATGTCATCATCAGCTTTTACTTTATCTATGAATTCTTTTTGGCTTATTTTGTAGATATGCTCAGGCATATTTGCGAAATAAGCATTAACTCCTTCTTCAATAGAAAAAGCTTCATTGCTATCTTTTTCTTCATCTTTTGCAGCATCACTTTCTGAATCTTTGGATGTATCATCTTTTTCATCGTCTGTAGAATCTTTTGATGTTGTAGATTCAGTATTATTGCCTAAATCCATTGAACTTGTAGAATCTTTATCTTTAGAACCACAACCTGCAACGCTTAATACCATTACTACCAATAAAAGTAATACTATTAATTTATTAAGTTTTTTCATCATGTTCCCTCCATATTTAATAAAATTAAGTATATAAATTTATGATGATCTATGAAGCATCTTGAGCACTAGGTACTGTGGTTTCTTCTTTTTCTGTTGGCATATCGCCAGAAGACCATTCCAACCATGCTCCATCATATACTTTTACATTTTCAAAACCAGCTTCATCAAGTATTAGTGCTGTTTGAGCAGCACGGAATGATGATTTGCAATAGAGAATTATTGTATCATCTTTTTCAAGACCTAAATCATTATAGAATAGATAAGTGTCTCTAGCTGATTTGAATGTTCCATCAGTATATAAATTCTTTGTATGAGGATAGAAAATAGCATTTGGTATAGCACCCTCATCATATTCTGCTTTACTTCTTACATCTATAATTTTTTCTTTACTTTTATCATTTTCAGCAATAGCTTTTACATAATCCATTGTAGCGATCATGTCTTCATCAGCATCTTTTGCTACATAATCAGTTGATGATAACTCTGGTACTTCAAGTGACATAGGAAGATTAGCAAGTTCTAGACCTTTTTGACCATTATTAATGACTTTCACATTCTCGTGGCCATAAATCTTCAGTACCCACCAAACACGACCGGAGTATACTCCGCCGCTATTATCATAGATATATACTGTACTATCATTAGAAATTCCTTTTTCACTTAGTACTTCTTCAACTTGTTCTTTCGGAGCTAACATACCATTAACAGGTTCTGATATAGTAAGCTTATCTGGATTAAGACTTATAGCACCTTCAAGATGTCCTTTTGCATAGTCTTCTTCGGATCTAGCATCAATAACTATAACATCACTATTATTCATAGTTTCTTTGACTTCAGTTGGTTCTACAACATTATTACTTCCTTCATAACTTGTTTTATTACAGGAAGTAAAAAGCAAAACAAACACAATAAGCAGAGGAATCAAAATACCTCTTTTATGTTTAGTTTTGAAGTTCATGCCTAACTCCTCCTATATATTTTTGACTTATATCATTAGTTCCATGTTCCACTAATCAAGGCAAAAATATTTTTCTGAATTATATTAGTATCCATACTGTAATGTAGAATACAAGATTAACATTTATGTCATGAATCAATGGTATATAGTCTTATAACTCAAACTATTTCATTCAATCCATCTATTAAGTCTCTTCGTTGTAATAATTCGTTAGTTATTTAACAGCTAACATTGTTAAATAATATACAATCCGGGAAATTGTTAATCACAACACTTTTTCTTATGAATACAATTATACACCATAAACATGGCAATGGTTATAAGATTTACTGATACAACATTTAATACTTTAATAGGGTAGGCAACATGTATTTTATTAAAGGGTTATGATATAATATAGTAACTATGTTAATAAAAATGCAAACTGCCAAAATATGTAATCAAAGGATTGAATGTGATGAATAAATCTAAAAAATATACTTTTATAATTGTTCTATATCTAATATTATACTTTATCATTAGTTTGAATTATCTAGAAATATTTCCCTTTGTTCATTCAGATGAACCTTGGCTTAGTGGATTAACAAGAAATATGATGGAGAATGGATCAATCTTTGCTACTGAAACTTTTTTTGATCTGTTTCCTAGGTTTCCTCATTGTATAAAAGTATTGTTTCATTTGATTCAGATGCCTTTTATACTTATTTTCGGTTATGACATTTTCTCTGTAAGATTGATTTCTCTTATATTCGGTACAATTTCTTTGTTATTGTTCTATAAAATATGTTGTAAGTTGTTTGGTAACTATTTGTATTCCATTCTTATCACTGTATTATTGAGTTTTAATATACAATTCATATATGCTTCCCATTTCGCTAGACAGGAAATTATTATTGTGTTTGTCTTAATGCTTGGATTTTATTATTATCTATCAAGAAGTAGGGGTGGAAATACTCATATATTTCTTGGACTCATCATAGGTTTGTCAGTTGGTATTCATCCTAACAGTTTTGTAGTAGCTATTGTTTTTGGGTTGCTGTATGTGATTGATATAATCTATAAGCATAAAAAAGTGCGTAATCTATTAATTTTGATTGGGACAACTGGTTTGACTGCATTGATATTCGTAATATTGAGTTTTATAGGTGATGCTGATTTTATCAGTCATTATACTAGTTTTGGAGAATCATTGGGAGTATCGTCTAGCATAATTGATAAAATATTAACAATGCCTAATTATTATATGAATTTGTTTAATGGAATTAGTGGTACTTATTATACACCACCTATAAAAGTATATCTTAATGTGTTTGGTATTGTATTTCTTATTTCCATTGTTTATCTGATTATTAGTCGTTTAATCAAGAAAGTTATTGATGATGATTGTTTGCCTGATAACTTGATGATTCTGAAATTATTGATATGTATTGTTGGCATTAATATAGGTTTTATAATAATAGGTAGATATAATCAGACTAATGTTGTCTTTGTTTTTCCGTTTTTCTATTTACTTGTATTTGCGCTTTTTAGCAACATTATCAATTATAGTAAGAAGTTTATGATTATATTTATGGTAATATTGATTGGTTTTTCTTTCTATCTTACTTTTGAAGAGTGTAGTGTGTATGGTCGTTATGATTATAATGATTATCTTGATGAATTAGAGATTATTCCTCAAGGGGTTAAAACACTTGGTAATCTTAATATGGAATTCTATTTTGAGAATGGTATGTTATTGGATTATAGAAATTTGACATATTTGGAAGAGAATAATATGTCTTTTGAAGATTATATAAACCATAATAACATTGAGTACATTGTATTTATGGAAGAATTGGATTATATCCATAGAAATAGTGGATGGAGTATTTTGTATGGGGAAGATTATTATTATGATGATATGAAGAGGTTTATTGAAGAGAATTGTAGGTTGGTTCATGAGTTCAGGGATTCTTTGTATGGGATTAGGATAAGTAGGTATATGATGGATTATGAGTGGGGGGTGTGGATTTATAGGGTAGAGAAGTGAGAGATTAGTTTGTTGTTAGGAGACAACGGTTTTGTAGGGAAACCATATATAGTGATAATCACTCTAGTTACATTTGTTGCTTTTATCTGATTTGAAGAAATGGCAACAAGCTGTAAAAGTCGTTCTTATCACTATATATGGTTTTTGTATTTTGGTGGGGCTCTTAAGTATGTTGGGAAGAGATTTTAGTGTATATTAGGATTGATTTATGTGGGGTATTATTATGCTGTACTCAGTACTCATATCTTTATTATACTTAATCTAGTTGTTTTATTATCATTTATTATAAAATTTTAAAATTCTTTTAGTGTGTTAGAATATTATATTAGCTATATATTTTGGTACAGGCTTTTTCCATTCTTCCGAAGATAAGGTCTTCCATGATCATGCCTATGATTATTATTACTAATAGGCCTGCGTACATTCCGGCGGTATCCATGTAGACTCTTTTTTCGAAGATAAACCAACCCAGGCCGCCAAATGGGCCGATGGCTCCGAAGACCATTTCGGAGCTGATTAGTGCTCGCCATGATCTGGACCAGCCGATTTTTAAGCCTGATACTATATGCATTAGGCTGAGGGGGATAAGTACATAGTAGAAGATTTGCCAGATGTTCATGCCTAGGTTTTTGGATACTTCTATATATTCTTTGTCTACTGATCTGAAGCCTGTTTTCATGTTGATGGTCATAGGCCATAGTACCGAGTGTATTATGATGAAGAGTATGGCTTTTTCTCCTACACCGAACCATATTATTACTAGTGGTAGGAGGGCTATTCCTGGAAGAGGGTGGAGTATGCCTATGATGGTATCTAGGAAACTGCTGAATTTCTTGAAGAAATAGTCTAGGAAGCTGAATAGTACAGCTAGGATTATTCCAATAATCAAACCTTTCAGTATGATTATGAATGAGAATCCTACCTGCATCAGTAAATCACCTTTTGTAATACTACTGGCAAGTGATTTTATTATCTGTTCTATTGAAGGGAATATTTGTCTGGCATACATATTGGAGTAATAAACGGCTTCCCATATGATTAATATCAGTCCTAACCACATTATTCGATGTAAGTATTTTTTTCTCATTGCCATATGACCTCTTCACTTTTGTAGGATTTTTCCAGGTAGTTGTTCCTTACCATGAAATCTATGAATTCATCAACACCTTTAATGTCTGTATAGTATTCCATACCTTCATAGTTGATATAACTTTCTACTTTTTCTTTATCCATTTGGTATAAGTCTGATAATATATCAAGGGTTTCTTCTTTATTGTTTTCCATATATTCTATGGTTTTTTTTACTGCTTCTTTTATAGCATTATATTCTTCTTGGTTGTTTTTATAGAAGTCTTCTGTACAAGCTCCTGCTATGAAAGTGAATTCGGTCCCCATTGCTTCTTCACCAGATACAACCATATGATTGTCTTCATCAGCTAATTCCTCGAACAGATAGGGTGGTGAAGTAAAGTGTGCTTTTATATCTTGTTTGGCAAATAGTGCGGAGAAACCGTCAGGGTGTTTCATAGAGACTAATTGATTATCTAGAGCATCTGCTTTATCTAGTTCTTTTTCACATGCCATAGCTAATAGTATGTGTTGTATACTACCAGGCTGTGGAAGAGCTATTTTATCTGTTGGTGCGAAGTCTTTTAGTGATTTTATATTAGGGTCATATGTAACTAAACCTATAGGACAACTAGAAAGACCTGTCATCATTTTCCATTTCATACCATTATCTAGTGCTATTAAAAAGGGTGGTATTCCCATAAAACCTACATCTAGATTGTCTGCCAGGACAGCTTCACGTATAGCTGCTGTATTGGAGAGTTTAACCCATTCGATTTTATTGTTGGGGAGAGCTTCTTCTAGGAATCCTTTTTCTTTCATAATCTGGATGGGAGCATAGGCTAGACCATATTGTTGGGCAATTTTTACAGTATTATCATGTTTTTTTCCACAAGCTGTCATTAATAACATGATGATTATTATTGCCAATATGAATTTTGATTTCATTACATGTCATCCTTTCTGTCTATAATAATACTTGTTGCTATATGAATATTTAGTTATATATAGTTAACGATAGTTGGTAGGTCAGGGTATAAGTGTTAATAATCACTTGCCTTACCCTGAGAAACGGTCGGTCTGCGTGATTATTAACACTTATACCCTTCGTTGTAACCAAGGGGAAGTTAAAGGATTATTTAGTTTAGTAAAATAAGTTTTGCATTTTATATTAAATATTATTCTACATAACGTTTATAATGATGTCCATTGATAATTAGATTGTTGCCTTGGTTATCTAGCATTAGCATTTTTTTGTAGACATTATTTACTTTGGTTTGTATATCTTCGTTGCTCTTTCCTGTTACAATAACATAACCAGCTCTTACAGAAGCATTTTCCATAGGTTTGATATAGTCATTTTCTTTATAATTGTAGTTCATGTTATGAACACCATCTAATTCTAGAATATCTTCTTTTGGGGTAATTGATGTTACGGTACCAGAGTTAGCGAAGAATAGTTGTACGGTGAGATGGTTTTTGTTGTTTTTCATGTCGTATTTTTCTAGTTGTGTATAATCTATATCTTGTCCCATAATACCGTCTATAACCATTTTAAGTATATCTACACCTGTTATAAGTGGAATGAATTCATCTTCGTATGCGCCACCGATTCTACAGGCGATTTCATTGACTTTTATTCCTTCGTCACCAACGAACATTTGGAAATATATTGGTCCTTCTGATATATGGAAGGCATCTACAATTTTTTGTGTCAGATCTATGAATTCGTCTTTATATCTTTTATAATGTTTTGATGGAAATTCATGGGATGAGCATATTCCTATGTTTTTATCGTCTCCAAAAGTGACTCTATCAGTTATTGTCAGTACTTTTGCTTGTCCGTTCCTGACCCAGCCACTTACAGTTATCTCATCATTCTTGTAGTAGCTTTCAACTAGAATGGCATCTTCTCTGGAATATTCTATGACATCATCAAAACGTTTTCTCACGTCTTTTATGGTATTTAGTTTAAATATTCCTCTCTGACCTTGAGAATCAAAGGGTTTTACTACAACAGGGAATTTCAGTCCTTGTAATTCTTCATCTTTGAAATCTTTTTTTATTATACGATAATCTGTAGTGGGTATATTGGCTTTTTTGTATTTTTCTTTCATATACCGCTTATTGGTCACTCCATAAGCTGTATCTACTGATATAAACTGAGGTAACCCCAGTTTTTCTGCAATTCTATTGACTGTATATACAGGTTGGTCTGTACCTGTAGTCATTATACCATCAATGCTGGCTTTTTCAGCGACTTCTAGACATTCGTCATAATCGAAAGTACTTGCCAAACCACATTCATCTGCGATTGATTTTCCAGGTGAATCGGTATAATAATCTGTGGCCAATACTTTATAACCCATTTTTTTAGCTCTTTTTATAGCATTAAGTTGAGCACCAGATGCGCCTAATATCATTAATTTCATGACTGTAATCTAATCCTTTCATTTTGCTCAAGCTATAGATATCCATGAGTTTCTTGCCTGAGCTATTTTTCCGTTCTTTTATTAGCTACATGTATATTAACATTCAGATATATTATTTCAATATCTCATCAATTATATATTGGGGAGAATTTTTTTTATATCTGTTGAACAATTTCATATTACCATAATATACTAAAATATTGAAAAACAGTTTATATAATTTCCTAAAATCATAATTGGATTTTCCATATATTCTATTATAGTAAGGAACATATACGTTTCCAATGTTTCTGGTATATTTCAGTATAGATGCTGATAGATATACACAAGAGGCTTCTTCTTTGGCAATCTTATCAACAATACTTCTTTTTATTATACGAAATGAAGTCAGCTTGATATTGAAAGGCTTTCTGAGTATTAGAGAAAACATTAGCTCTTTCAGTTTCGTGCCGATACTTCTATAATTCTTATGAACCCTTGTATCTGGTATGCCATATACCACATCATAACCTTGATTCAATTTTTTTATTAGAGTCATGATATCCTTTGGCATGTTCTGGAGATCATCATCTATAGTTACAAAATAATCTCCATGACCATGTCTAAGTCCACATAACAAAGCATTCTGCTGTCCGTAGTTGTGTTTCAACTTGATACATGTTATATGTTCATACTGTTTGTTAAGACTTTTCATGATTTCATAACTTTTATCTATGCTATAATCATCTATTAAGATGATTTCGTAATCTATATTACTATCCCCTATCACCTTGATAATTTTTTCACAAACTTTTTTTATGGTTTTTTCACTATTATATACTGGTATTATTATTGATATCATAGTGATTCCTTTCTTCATTACCTCAGATTTCTTTAATTGCATCAATGATTTTTTCTTCTACTTTGGATAGCTCTTCTTCTGTCATATCAGCATATATGGGGAGTCTTACAAGCTTTTTATACAAGTCCCTTTCGTAAGGGAAATCATTTTCTTGATAACCTAGTGCTAATCCCATTTTACTTAGATGCAATGGGACAAAATGTCTATACGCCATAATATCATTATCTTTTAATATATCAATGAATCCATCAGCATAATCAGCTTTCTTGAATATAATATAAAAAATGTGGGCATTAAAATCTTCTTCGTCATTTCCTTTAGAATAGAAAAAGATTTTATCAGACTTTATCTTATCCAACACATTCACATATCTATTGAATATGTTTAGCCTCTTTTTATGAATGATATCCATACTTTCCAGTTGTGCGTATAAATAAGCCATTAACATCTCAGATGGGCAATAACTAGAACCTACATCAACCCATTGATAGAATTCCACATTTTTATTATTGAAATCTATTCTGTTAGTACCCTTCTGCCTTATATATTCTGCCCTTCTTATAAGATGTTCATCATTGGAATTAATCAGAATGGCTCCGCCTTCACCACAAGAAACGTTTTTGGTTTCGTGAAAACTATAACATCCAAAATGTCCTATAGTACCTAGCTGTCGTCCCTTATAAGTACTGAACAATCCCTGAGCTGCATCTTCAATGACAAAAAGGTCATTTCTATTGGCTATATCCATTATCTTATCCATATCACATGGGCTTCCTCCATAGTGAACCACTATAATGGCTCTAGTCATGGGAGTTATTTTTTCTTCTATCTTGGAAGTGTCTATACATAAATCATCATGATTGACTTCAGTAAATACAACCTTTCCCCCATCAGCTAATACACAATTGGCTGTGGACGGAAAAGTATATGAGGGCATGATGACTTGCTCATCTTTCTTCAGGTCTATCAGCTTTACTGCCAATTCAAGTGCATGGGTACAAGAAGTGGTAAATAATAGATTTTTTGCATTTAATCTCTTTTCTAACAGTTCTCTGCATTTACTGGTATAATAACCGTCTGCTCCTATCTTTCCACTTTTTATCACATTATCTATGTTTTCTATTGCCTTATATGTATAATAAGGTTTGTTGAAAGGTATTTCCAATTGTAACCACCTCTAGTAATTATTTAGCTTTTTATTAATATGTTAATACTTTTAATAATTGATAAATGTCATGTTTTAGTTTATAAGCAATTATGTTATAATTTGCTTATTAACATGCCGACCCTGAATTTACAATAAAAGGAGTTTTATGATGAATAAAATTGATTGTTTCGGTGATTTTTGTCCAATTCCATTATTGAAAGCACAAAAAGAATATAAAAAAATGGATACTGGAGAATCGTTTACTTTAATAACAGATCATAGCTGTGTAGTAGAATCAATAAAAGAATATTTCAATAAAGTAACTTGTTCATTTGACTATGAAGAAGTTTTTAATGGTGTATGGGAAATAACTGTAACTAAACATTAGCAAAAACTTTTTTGACCAATTTCCATAAAATATTCAATGGATTCTTTCTGAGCTTTACTCAATTTATTGAATTTTTTACTGACAACATATATCTCATCATCTAGACTTACATTTTCTATTTCAATAACTTTTACTGTTTTTTCGTATAGTTCATGTTTTATGGTTTCATAAGGTACAAAAGCCAATCCATATCCATTGCTAACTGCTAGTTTCACAGCTCCATCTGTAGTTACATTGAATATGATATTGAGATCATCTAGACTTTTGTCAATATTTTTCAGTTCCTTTTTCAAGTTATTACTGATATGATTATTACTATTACACATTATCATATCGTATTTCACTAGATCTTCTAGTTTTATTTTATCAGTAATATTGTATTTACCAGGGGCTATAAGAACTATTTTTTCTTTCCCTATGGAATGAGTGAATAATCCATGTTCACTACTGATATTACCATTGATAATACCAAAATCACAAATATCATTCTGAACATCAGTTATAGTATCTTCCTTTTTACTGGCAATCAACTCATATTGATGATTAGGATATTTTTTCTTTATTTTATATATAACACAAGGTAATGAATATGTCACCAATGCCCAAGTACCATTTATTCTGACTTTGTTGACTTGTTTTACTGTTGTTTCTAATTCCTCCACCATAGCTTCGTAGTTTCTGATAATGTTTATAGAATATTTTAGGACTATTTCCCCCATATCAGTAAGCGCAACACCTTTGTTGCTTCTGTTTAATAACTTATAGCCAAAATCTTCTTCAAGCTTTTGTATAAGTTGGCTTAATGCTGATTGAGAAATATGTGATTTCTTAGCAACCTTTGAAATGCTCTTTTCAAATGCTACATCTTTAAAGTACTTTAAAGATTCTAAATGCATATTATCCCTCCAATCTTTGTTATCAAATTAACTATCTTCTATAAGCATTACTATAAAACAAACTAGAAAAAATTGCAATAAAATTTTAAATGTTATATATTCGCATTGATAAATCTTATATATTTTTACTTTATTTTAACATATATACAATTAACTATTAAATATTATGCTATAAAAAAAATTAATACAGTATTAGCAAAGTGCATATTACATTTTTATAATTATATGGTATCATAGGAATTGGGAAATTGTTAAAAACTCAACAATCTTATTAAATCTTATAAGTTAATCTAGTTTAAAGAACCTTAGTACTTGTGAAAATATGTATATCCGTATATTACAAACGTAACCAAAGTTTGTATATACCCTAATAAGTGGCTTATCGCTACAAGTTAAATTATACAATAATCTTTAAGGAGTGTTTACCATGAGTGAAAATGGAACAACTTCTACTATTAGGAGAAGTTCATCTTCTCGTGCAAGAACAAGAAGAAGAAAACCTAAGAAAAATCAGATACCTATTGGTATTCTTGTTTTAATTGTTATAACTTTTATAGGTGTATTGTTAGGTTTAGAAACCAATAATACTCTATTATTCTGGATGACTGGAATTTTGTTTGGTTTCATCTTACAAAAAGCTAGATTCTGCTTTACAGCATCCATGCGCGACCCTTACTTGACTGGTAGTACATCATTGACACGTGCTGTTCTTATAGCATTTGCCATTACTACAATAGGTTTTACAGCAATCAAATACGGATATTTCAGAAATGGTCTTCCTGTTCCTGGTATGGGATATGTAGTACCAATTAGTCTTGCTACTGTTATTGGAGCATTTCTATTCGGAATAGGTATGGTTATTGCTGGTGGCTGTGCTTCAGGTACATTAATGCGTGTAGGTGAAGGATTCTCTATGCAGTTACTTTCACTAGCGTTCTTCATAGTTGGTTCATTCTGGGGAGCACACGACTTCGGATGGTGGAAAGAACATATCATAAGCAAAGGAAAAGCTATCTTCTTACCAGACATTTTCGGTTGGTTAGGAGCTGTCGTCATCCAATTGTTGATAATTCTGCTATTATACATAGCAGCAGTTAAATATGAAAAAGCAAAAGCAGATAATTAATTAGTGAAGTAAAAATATAAAATAAAAAAATTAGAAAATAGGAGGATATTATTATGAATGAAGTAGTTATAGATTGTTTAGGAGAAGCTTGTCCAGTACCTTTAGTAAAGGCTCAAAATAAATTAAAAGAATTAGCTGTTGGTGACGTTTTAGTTGTTCAAATAGACCATAGCTGTGCTATGAAGAATGTTCCAGAATGGGCACGTAAAGATGGCCATAATGTTGAAGTTGAAGAAGTAGATGACGGTGAGTGGGAAGTAATAATAGAAAAAACTCACTAAATCAATAGAATACAATGAAGCTATGCCTTAAATAATTTAAAATAAATAGAAATTCGAACTTTTCTATTCTATAAAAACATGCCTTATGCGGAGGTGTCATTTTGAGTTCGTTTAAAGAATATTTTAACAAAGTTAGTAAAAATGAATTCTATAAAAAGTGGTTGAAAGATGCTTGGCCTTATATAACAGGTGCTGTCTTGCTATCATTATTCCAGATTGTAACTCTAGCGACTTCAGGTAACCCTTGGGGTGTATCTGGTGTATTCGCTAACTGGGGTGCATGGATCTATGAAGCAATAGGCGGCAGCGTAGATAAATGGTATTACTTCAGTAGTGATGGTGCTCAAGCTACATTGAATAATGGATTCTTGAACGATCCTGGTACTATGAGAAATCTTGGTATCATATTCGGTGCATTACTAGCCACACTACTAGCATCACAATTTAAATTCAAGAAAATAAAATCAAAAAAACAAGTATTCGCTGCAGTCCTAGGTGGTCTTTTGATGGGATACGGTGCAAGAATCGCCTACGGATGTAACATCGGAGCATTATTCAGCGGAATAGCTTCCCTATCACTATCCGGTTGGGTATTCGCCATAGCCATGTTCTTCGGTGCCATTGTCGGAAGTAAATTACTTGTGAAACACTTTATGTAACAAACGGCTTAAGCATTTTAGTTCATGTTTTAATTACGAAAAATCTGGGGTTTTAGATTTTTTGTAATTAATTATCTTGAACTTATGCTTAAACGTTTGTTTCCTTATTACGGCTTAAATACTTTAGTTCATGTTCCATTTAACAAAAATCTGGGGTTTTAGATTTATGTTAAATGGTTACTTGAACTTGTATTTAAACGTTTGTTTCATTATTATCGGCTTAAGCATTTTAGTTCATGTTTTAATTACGAAAAATCTGGGGTTTTAGATTTTTTGTAATTAATTATCTTGAACTTATGCTTAAACGTTTGTTTCCTATTATTAACCCAAATATAAATTAATGGAGGATTGGTCATGCCAAGAGAAAAGCGTGTTGAAAACTATGATGTTGTCGTAATTGGCGGTGGAGCAGCTGGTCTAACTGCTGCAATTTATTCAGCTAGAGCCAGACTAAGTACTCTTCTTATAGAAAAAGCTTTGGTAGGAGGACTTGCTACTTATACCAATGAAATAGAGAATTACCCTGGATTTCCTAATAGTCCAAAAGGTGAAGAAATCACTAACCAAATGAAAAAACAAGCTGAAAAAATGGGTGTAAAATTCAAATTGACAGATGTCAAGAGTGTTCAGCTTGAAGGTGAAGAAAAAATCGTTGAAACATTTAGAAATAAATTCATAGCAAAAACTGTAGTCTTAGCTACAGGAGGACGTCCAAGAGTTACAAAAGCAAGAAATGAAGAAAATTATCTATTTGATAAAGGTATTTCTTTCTGTGCAACTTGTGATGCTGCTGCGAATACTGGTAAAGATGTAGTCGTTATAGGTAGCGGAGATGCTGCAATCGAAGAAGGAATGTTCTTAACTAAATTCGCTAATAAAGTTATTGTATCAGTTATGCATGATGAAGGAATCATGGACTGTAATGAAATAGCTAAAGAAGCGGCTTTGAAAAATCCTAAGATGGAATTTATCTGGAATACCGTTACAGATTCTTTTGAAGGTGAAGAACACCTTGACACAGTTGTCCTCAAAGATCTAAAAACAGGTGAACTTAAACCAGTAAAATGCGACACATGCTTTGAATTCATCGGTTATATACCTAATACTGAAATATTCAAAGATCAGATTAATCTAACTAAGCAAGGTTATATACTTACAAATGAAAAAATGCAGACAAATATTGAAGGTGTTTTCGCTTGTGGTGACGTTAGAGAAAAATGGTTAAAACAAGTTGCTACAGCTGTGGGTGACGGTGCCATTGCTGGTTTCGCATCAGAGAAATACATAGCTGAGCACGAAACATTCAATACTGTTATAATGCAAAAAGAAAAACCTGGTTTAACATATATTTATAATGCTATAGATACTGGTTCAAGAGAATTCCTAACAGACATTGAAAAGATAGAAAATTATTTTGGAGACAAAATATCTGTTAACAGAGTAGATGTTTACAAATCAAGAGGAATCTCTGATAGACTAGATATAAAAGAATTTCCAGCAGCTGTAATTACTAAGAACGGAAAAATATATGAAAAACATATAAAAGATTTTAATGAAGATACACTTGTTCATGCATTGAACAGTGCCTTAAATTAATGAACAGGTTATTTAAACCTTCTTTTATAAAAATATAATCATGAAAAAACGAGTAAAAGTACTAAATTAGATTTTGGTACTTTTACTCGTTTACTACTAATTATTAATACTAAAAGTAATAGCATTAGTCACAGTTATTAGTAGTTAATTAATTTTAAGGAAGACTATATATATTACTAAAATTTAACTACGGAACGATTAAATATATTTATATTTATTTTCAATAAATGTAGATATCTAGGGTTTCATAAAAACTACCACTTCACAAAAACCAGTATAAATTTGTATCCAATCAATATTATTAATCGTATCCTAGGAACAGTTAAAGCTTCAAATGTTGCTACATTGTTCCTTAGTTAATTATTTTATCTAGAACCATCCTCTGAGTCTCATTGGCATTGCAAGACTCTTAATAGCTACTAAATAAGCAGCTTTTCTCATATCTACATTTCTTTCTTCCATAGCGTTTATAACTTTTACAAAAGCATCAACCATTTTTACTTCTTGTTTTTCTTGTACTTCATCAAAACGCCAATAGTAGTTATGTAGGTTTTGTACCCATTCAAAATAAGAAACAATAACTCCACCTGAATTAGCTAATATATCAGGTATTAAGAATACTCCTTTTTCAAGTAGATATTCTTCTGCTTCTGGAGTAGTTGGACCATTAGCACCTTCAGTAATGATCTTAGCTTTAATTTCTTTAGAAGTTTCACTTGTTATTGAATTTTCAAGTGCACATGGAGCAAATCCATCACATTCAATACCAAAGATCTTACTTCTATCTAGTTCTTCACATTCTCCAGTATATCCAGTAATTAGTTTATTGTTTTCTTTTGAATATTTCATTATATCATTAACATCTAAGCCATTTTCATTATATAAACAACATGAAACATCTGATACAGCAACAACTTTAGCTCCAAAAGCTTGAGCATACATTGCAGCATAACTTCCAACATTTCCAAAACCTTGTACTGCAATTCTCATGTCTTTTATATCCATGCCTTTGTATTTAGCTGCTTCTCTCATCATAAGCATAACACCATAACCAGTAGCTTCTGTTCTTGCTAAACATCCACCAAATTCAACAGGTTTTCCTGTGAAAGAAGCTGGTAATGTTTGACCAACACCTCTTAAGCTAGAATATTCATCAACCATCCATGCCATTGTTTGACCATTTGTATTTACATCAGGTGCTGGAATATCTCTTCTCTCTCCAATGATTGGAGCAATAGCTCTTACATATCCTCTTGATAACCTTTCAAGTTCTCTCTTTGAGAGTACAGTAGGATCAACAATGACTCCACCTTTTGCGCCACCATATGGTAAACCAACAACCCCACATTTGAAAGTCATCCAAGTAGCTAACGCTTTAACTTCATCTTTTGTTACTCCAGGATGGAAACGAATTCCGCCTTTAGTAGGACCAGATGCATCGTTATGTTGAACACGATATCCAGTAAATAATTTAGTAGTTCCATCATCCATTTTAACTGGAATAGTAACTTCTAATACTTTCTCTGGCTGACTTAATAATTCGTATACAGCATCTTCTTCTCCTAGTGCATCGCATGCTTCTTTTAATTGTTTCTGTGCAATCTTAAAAGGATTAAGCGTTTTTTCTGACATATACTTATGCCTCCTAATCTTAAATAAAATTTTCGATACCTATTCTCCTTTATTGAACTTAATTAAAGAAATAGTTCAATTACATTAGCTTCAAAAAGAGAATTAAAACTTGTTAATACTTAATTTATAAATCTCTTTTTGCAGTTAAAAAGTTATGTATTATTTAAGTAATATTCAACGCAAATTAAATGTCTTTGATTGAATGTAGCTCTCTCTACTCGTATATTAACATTATATTTATTTTTTGTGTATAACATGCAACAAATTATTTGATAAATATATCAATTTTATTATATCCTTTATTAATTTTAGTTATACTATAATATTTATTATTTTATTTAAGTATTGACAATATATACAATAGGACCCTTTTTAGAAAAAATATATAATTTTATCTTTTTAAATCGAAGTATGTTGATGATTTATTTTTATTTTTCTGTTATAATAGATAAGTAAACCATATTTTATATTGCAAAAGAAAAGGTCAGACTTTTGCAAACATATCGGAACAAGGGGATTGGCTTTATATTTTTAACTCTACATTTGATATCAATTAAGTAAGATAACTATATATTCAATAAAAAAAAATTGTTATTTTGGTAGAAAAACTAAAATTATAATTTCCTTGTCAGATATAATTTATTTTATAGGAGGGATGAAATGGATTCAACCGACTACGATATAATTAAATATTTGCAAGATGACGGAAGAATGCCCATGAAAATATTAGCAGAAAAAGTTTCACTAACTCCACCTGCTGTTGCTGAGAGGGTAAGAAAACTAGAAAAGAGTGGCATAATAACGGGTTACAGAGCAATAGTTGATCCTAAAAAATTAGGCAAAACAGTAAAAGCCATAATAAACATCTCAATTAAATCCGCTAAAAGAAAAGAATTCTTAACACTAGTTCAAGAATACAAAAAAATCATTGAATGTCATCATGTTACTGGAAAATACTCCATGACTATTAAAGTACTTTGTACCAATACATCTGACCTGGAAATTTTAATTGGCAAAATACAACAGTATGGAAGTACAGAAACACTTATTATATTATCTAGCCCAATTGAATTCAAATCATTAAATTTTGACTATGATTAATACATACATAAATTAAACAAAAAGAGTATTCAAAAAGCACGAAGCTTTTTGAATACCCTTTTTGCATTTGACTTCTTTCAGTTAATATTATGAAGCAGATTAGCCATCTCTATTGCTGCCATACCAGCTTCAAATCCTTTATTACCTGCTTTTGTTCCCGCTCTTTCTATAGCTTGCTCTATGGAATCTGTTGTCAGAACTCCGAATATTACAGGAACTTCTGTATTCAAAGAAACATTTGCTATACCTTTAGATACTTCATTGGCTACAAAATCAAAATGAGAAGTAGCTCCTCTTATTACAGCACCTAGACAGATTATGCCATCATATTCCCCTGTTTGCGCCATCTTTTTGGCAACAAGAGGGATCTCGAATGCTCCTGGTACCCAAGCAACGGCAATATCATCTTCAGATACACCATGTCTAGTTAAGGAATCAGACGCTCCTTCCAATAATTTATTGGATATGAATTCGTTGAATCTTCCTATGACAATACCGAATTTCAGTCCTTCACCTATCAGATTTCCTTCAAAAGTTTTCATATTTGCTTTTCCTCCCTATTTCTTTAACGTTGAGATAATTTTTATAAATTTATCTTGTGAGACTCAATATATGTCCCATCTTTTCTTTTTTTATTTCCAGATAATATTGATTATCCTTGTTGTACCCAATTTCTATTGGAACTCGTTCAACAACATCTACATCATATTTTTCTATCCCCTCTACTTTCTCTGGATTATTAGTCATCAATTTTACTTTAGATATTCCAAGATCTTGTAATATCTGAGCACTTACACTATATTCTCTCAGATCCTCTTTGAAACCAAGAGCCAGATTGGCTTCTACTGTATCCATTCCTTTATCTTGTAATGAGTAAGCCTTTATCTTGTTGATGAGTCCTATTCCTCTACCCTCTTGTCTCATATATATTATGGCACCTTTTTCTTCTTGGCCTATTCTTCTCATCGCTTCATGCAGCTGATCTCCACAATCACATTTAGTAGAACCCAATACATCTCCTGTCAAACATTCTGAATGTATTCTAACCAAAGTAGGTTCACCATCATCTACTTTACCTTTAACTAATGCAATATGTTCCTCGTTATCTATTTTATTAACATATCCATATAATTCAAACATACCATATTTAGTAGGTAACTTCGCAGAAGCTTTTCTTTCGATAATCTTCTCATGTTTCTTCCTATACTTGATTAGATCTTCTATAGATATTATTTTCAGATTGTGCTTACTTGCATATTTCATCAATTCTGGTAATCTAGCCATTGTTCCATCTTCATTCACAATCTCACATATAACACCTGCTGGATACATATCAGCTAATTTTGTCATATCTACAGCTGCTTCTGTATGTCCAGCTCTTTTTAATACTCCGCCTTTTCTAGCTATAAGTGGATAGATATGTCCAGGTCTTGTGAACTTATCCCCAGTAATGTTCTTATCTACTAACTTATTAACAGTTTCACATCTCTCATATGCAGATACTCCTGTAGTCGTTTCACAATAATCTACCGAAACTGTAAATGCCGTTTTCTTAGAATCAGTGTTCTTACTTACCATTAACGGTATATTCAATTCGTTAAGACGTTCTTCAAGCATTGGTACACATACAATTCCTCTTGCATTTTTAATCATGAAATTCATTGCTTCAGGAGTGATCTTCTCAGCAGCAATTAATAGGTCACCTTCATTCTCTCTATTCTCATCATCTACAACAATAATCATTTTTCCTTTTTTAATATCACTAATTGCTTCTTCAATAGTGTTAAATTTCATTTCCATTCACCTCTTAATTAATTTATACGAAATTCATATGATTCTGTATTAAGTTACTTTTTACAGTAACATATATCTATTACCTCTATAGGATGTTAATGTAAAATCTATTTTAAATAAATCCATTAGCAAGTAACAAGTCTCTATCCACTCTTGACTTCTTTGACACTTCATCTTTATCATTAGCCATGAGCTTCTCAACATATTTACCGATGATATCACATTCTATATTTACTTTGTCTCTAATTTTCTTGTTCAGTAAAGTTGTGTCCTTTCCTGTCAAAGGTATTATTGAAACCTGAAAACCATCTTCATAAACATCAGCAACTGTTAGACTTATACCATCCACAGCTACAGAACCTTTGCGGATTATTAACTTGTTTAACTCTTCATTCATATTGATTCTAACTCTAGTAGCGTTATCATCTTTTATCATACTACTGATAGTACCTATACCATCTATGTGTCCTGTCACAATATGTCCACCAAACCTATCCCCCACTCTTAGAGCAGGTTCCAGATTGACTAAGCTATTTTCACTCAGTCCTCTGATATTGGATTTTGACATTGTTTCAGGCATGACATCAACAGTAAACATTGTATTATCATATGATGTTACAGTAAGACAAACACCATTTACGGCAATACTGTCACCTACTTTGATATCACTCATTAATCTATGAGATTTTATAGTCAGTTTTGCAGAATCAATTCCTTTTTCTACCTTGACTATTTTCCCTACTTCTGCTATTAATCCTGTAAACATAACATTCCTCCCTTTAATCATGGTTTCGGTTTTACTTTGGCTCTTATCATAATATCTTCATCAATCTTTTTGATATTCATGTCTTCTAACATATGAGCATCTTTGATAAGTGGTATACCTATTCCGCCTATTGACGTTTTCGCATTGTTGCCTCCAATAATCTTAGGAGCTATAAAAGTAATTACTTCATCTACGATACCTGCCTCTAAGCAACTGAAATTCAAGCTGCTTCCTCCTTCTAATAGGATGCTGTCGATTTCCATTTCTCCTAATATACCTATCAATTGTTTTATATCAACCATATTGTTTTTCTTGTTTATAATAAGAACCCCTATTCCTTTTTTCTCTAGATTCTTTACTTTCTCTTTTGGTGCATCAACAGTAGTTGCTATAATTGTTTTTCCTTTTCCAGTTATGACATTAGCATCTAGAGAGATTCTACATTTCGTATCAACTACTATACGTATGGGATTTATACCTCTATCATTAGGCAATCTTGTTGTCAATAAGGGATTATCTGTGATAACAGTTCCGATTCCTACCATTATCCCTTTTACTTCATGCCTAATTCTATGAACATATTCTCTAGATTTCTTACATGAAATCCATTTGGATTTGCCAGTTACAGAAGCGGTTTTTCCATCTATTGTCATAGCGGTTTTCAATATGCAGTAAGGTTTTTTTGATGTTATATACTTGATGAATATTTTATTCAATTCCTTGATTTCATCTTGGCATACACCACATATGACTGAGATACCATTATTCCTTAGTTTTTCTACACCTTTACCAGATACTAATGGGTTAGGGTCTATAAAACCTATTATTACCTGTTTTATTCCATTTTCTATAATTGCATCAACACAAGGAGGTGTCCTTCCGTAATGGGTGCATGGTTCTAGGGTTACATACATAGTAGCGTCTTTTGGATTTTCTTTGCAGCTATTCAGTGCATTGATCTCGGCATGGTTGCCACCTAATTTAGCATGATAACCTTCACCTATTATTCTTCCTTGTTTTACTATTACCGCTCCAACTAAGGGATTAGGGCTAACATGTCCTAAGCCTTTTTTTGATAGTCTTATAGCTCTTTTCATGTATTTGATATGTTCTTGTTCCTGATACGGATTATTGGTTTTATTGGGTTTTAACTGTTTCATTGCGATTTATCTACCTCCTAGTACAAACCTGTAACATAAGTTACACTGATACTAATTAAAGATAGAAATCTGCAAGGGATATGATGTGAGAAGAATTTTATTAATTGATATATCTCGAAATAAGATACCAATGTGTATATTAATATTTATTGTATAATAACAAAAAAGTCTACGCCTCATAAAATATTATAAGAAAAATAGAAAGTAGAACTTTCCTATATTACAAAAAACCTTGAAGAATATTTTCTTCAAGGTGATTATATACATGAGTTTAGTTAATAATCATTAACTAAGATATTACGCAACAACAAAAGCACTTAATACTTTCGTCATTTCCTTCTCTCATCCAGACTTTACTGTCGGTCTTGGAATTTCACCAAGTCAGTTTTCACTCGCGGACTTTACCGCCGGTCGGGAATTACACCCTGCCCTGAAGGTTTCTATTCAATTAACATAAGTATAACACAAATTTCATTAAATGCAAGAGTAAAATTGTTTACATAAGTTTTAAAGTGACATTTTAAGTATATTTATAATTATATATGTAAGTAGTTTAATGCAAATAAGTTTTTATTAGTTTCTTGAATTCTTGTTTCTCTGATATTTCCTTGTAAGTGCCTTTTCCTATTACTTTACCCTTTTCCATCAAAAGTATTTCATCGAATTTAGCTAGATTCTCCGATAGATCATGAGTTACCATTATTATTGTTTTGTCTTGAAGATCCATCAGCATGTTCTCTAATATTTCAGTGGTCTTACTATCAACAGCTGCAAAAGGTTCATCCATTAGACATATCTCTGTACTTGATGTAAGCATTCTTATAATACTCAAGACTTGTTTTTCTCCTCCACTCAAATTCTGTGAATTATCTTGTGTTTTTAGATTATCAATAATCTTCAATCTTAGATTATCAGTTACTCTATTCAAACTTGATTCCTGATAGGAAGAAAATACCGTTGCATTATTTATAAAACTATCAGAAAATATATGCTCATTTTGGTTAAGGCAATACATGATATGTGCTGTATCTATAGAATCTATGTTTTCTCCATCAATATCTATTCTCCCACTAATTGGAGTAATATAGTTCATCAATCCATTAATCAAAGTAGATTTTCCTGAACCATTATGACCGATTAATGCATACTTCTTACCTTTAACGAATTCATAACTGAAGTTATCCAAAGAAAAATTATCATATCTGAAGCTGATATTTTCAAAAGTGATGTTTTGGTTGAATTTCTTCTTGACTTTTAGATCTTGGTTTATTTCTTTCTCTAAATAAGCAATTACTTTTTCTTTTGTTTTCTTTAGTGAACTGACAGAGTTAAAATCATACATCAAATCATTGATAGGTGAGATGAAACTGTTTATATAGCCAAAAGCTGCTACACATGAACCCATTGTCAAGTCACCGTTCAATAATAGAATTGCAGCAATTATAAAAGCTACTGCACTTACTATATTCAAGCCAAGATTTTCTAATGCAAATGTCAGAGATTTGAACTTTCCATATTTGTATCTCATGTTTTTTGTTTCTTCCAATATTTTTTCATGTTCTTTATTAATATTGTTCCTTGTCCTGCTTTGGATGAGTTTAAATCCTTCAAGGAAATCTTTAATCCTTGATACATATTTACCCATTTGATTAAGCCATGTATTCCTTTTATCGGCAAGGGGTTTAGAAGTAACCTTAGGAATAATGATAGTCAATATTGAACCTATAAGTATCACTGTAGATATTCTCCAGTCTACATTTACGAATAAGAAAACTCCAAAAATCAATATTTGGATAAATGCTTGTATTATATCTACTAACGGTGTCAGATAATCCATATCAAGTGCTGTAATATCATTTCCTTGAATAGAAATATATTCACCTATATCTCTTGAGGCAAAGTCCTCATATTTATAGTTGAAAACTGACTTAAAAAAATCTCTTTTCAAGGATAATTCGAATCTCAAAGATGCCTTCCATGTATACAGCATTGATAAATAACCAAAGAGAGATGCAGATAACAAACATACCACATATGTTACTATAATGACAGGGAATGAATCTATTATTGCTTCTTCTCCCAGTATTAAATCAAATAATTGTTTTTGCAATGCTGGAATGGCTGCTGTAGCTAATGTAACAAATCCATAGCATAGGACCCTCATAAAAATGTGAAATCTAATTTCCTTAAAATATTTTTTCAATAATCTACCCTCCATTATATTATTTATATTACAATAAATACTAACATCTCAATCCAAATCATTCAACAGTTTAAATTTACTTTATTTATTTATTGTTATAATTATTTTTAACTTTATTTATTTTTATAATCTTACCTAGTTCTCTAAAAAAAGTACTAAATAACATAATGCTTATAAAGAAATATAATATTCCTTTGGAAATAAAGACCATAATCATGAGTTATAATTATAATTCTTTTAAAGAAATAAAAGAGTTCTGTGACGAAAATGGATTCGGATACCAAGTTGATGCTGATGTTTTTTCTAAAACCAATGGTGTCTTCTCTCCACAAGATCTAAGGATGTCTTCAGAACAGCTACATGAAGTTCTACTGGAAATTGATAAAATAAGAGACTTCAATTTACATGAGCATACTGAAAATGAATTGATTTGTCCTAACATTGAATATTCTCTTTTTATTGACAGTAATGGAGATGCATATCCCTGTAATAAATATTTCATCAAGGTAGGAAACATATATAATAATTCTATTGATGATATATGGAATAATAATCCATTAATCAGCAAACTACAAAATCTTAAATGGAAAGATACTACTTGTGCTAAATGCCGTATCAATAAATATTGTTCCAAATGTCCTAGGGTAGCTTTGTTGGAAGATGGTAATTTATTAGGTAAATCATCATTAGCTTGTGATTTTGCCAATGTAAGATGTGATTTATATTAAATGATTAATTACATAAAGAAACAGCTCAAAGCCATTTTGTGAAAAGAGTAATGAGCTGTTTTTGTGTATTTCATTAAAAAGCGAATGATAATCTATATTACATCCAATAATTTCACATTATCCAAATATTTTCTAATGGAATGTATATCTTTATCCACCTGTTTTTTTACTTCATCTATACTACTGAATTTGATAACCCCTCTTATATATGTATGGATGTCCAGAGCTATTTTCTTGCCGTAAATATCTTTAGAAAAGTCCAGCAAATAAGTTTCTATGGTTATATAATCATTATTATCAACGGAAGGTCTAAGACCAATATTAGTAAGTCCTTTTACTACTTTACTATCTACTTCAGATAAAGTCGCATATACTCCATTTTGAGGCATCAATTTGTTATCAGCTACTTTTAGATTGGCTGTAGGCATTCCTACAGTCCTGCCTATTGCCTTACCATGAACTACTTCTCCGATCATTTTAAAAGCATGTCCCAAAAATTCATTGGCCTTATTGATATTCCCTTCACATATCTCATCTTTTATTAATTTAGATGTAACAGCTTGTCCTTTATATTTAACTGTTTTTGGACAGACTACTTTATAATTATATTTTGACTCAAAATGTTTCAATGTCATGATACTGCCTTTACAATCTCTACCGAATCTGCATTTTTCCCCTGCTACAATTGTTTTTGCACCTAATTTATCTATGAGAATTTCTTTTATGAATCTCTCTGGCTCCATTCTCTTGACATCCGCTGTAAAGGGATAAGATAACATCAAATCAATTGAACTGTTCCTGAGTATAAGTTCTTTTTCTTCTTCTGTATATATAACTTTTTCATTTATGCTATCACAAACATAATCTAAACTTAGAAGAATAGAAGTTGAATCACTTGTCTTCTCCTTAATAAGCTCATCTATAACAGCCATATGACCTTTATGTAATCCATCAAATTGTCCAAATGCTATACATGATTTTCCAACTTTCATATCTGTTCCAAAAATATGTTTCATACCCGATCAATCCCTTCTTAAATTACTTATCAATATATTTCCAATTTATATAGTTATAAAAGGTTAGTAATATCTTACTTCTTAGCCAAAGAACGATTAATAAATAGAATTATTATTCCTACAGCATACCAAGCAATTATGTAATACCATAAGGCTGCTCCGCTGATTATTCCAGGTATGTAAGATACTATAATTATCGCTAGTGTTATAATTGGAAGATAAGAACCACCGGGAGCACGATAATTACCCTGAACATATTTATTTTTTTTACGTGCAACTATTAATGAAACACAATTTATGGAAATAGTTATAGCAGCTAAGAGAGAGCCTATATTAACTATTTCAGCAGTAAATTGAGGGAAACAGGATATTATCATAGCTACTAATGTAACAGCTATACTTGCAATTATAGGAGTACCTGTTCTAGAATTAATCTTGCTAAGTGATTTTGGAAGCATTCCTCCATCAGCGATAGCTACAACAGCTCTAGAAGTTATGGCTATGAGAACATTTATTGTTGTAAGCAAAGCTAGAACAGCTGATATTGAGATTACTTTTGCAAGCCATGGAAATGCTTGTAATTTAGTAAATGCAGCAGCATATAGTGGAATAAAACGCATTCCAGGATTTTCTTCTAGGAAATTAGATGTTATCAATCCTACGGTTGTAATTAAAATCAATACATATAGAACTATGACAACACTCATTGCTATGCACATTGATTTTGGAACATTCTTATTGGGATTCTTTACTTCAGATACCATGAAAGCTATTGCAACTATTGACCCATATGCAACCATAGCATTAGGAATGGCACTTAAAAATCCTGTACTACCTTTAATTCCTTGTGAGAAAAATGGAGTTAGCAAAGATGAGTCCCAATTTTTAGTACATAACCCGATAACTACAAAAACTATCATTGTACAAGTTAATAATATGACCAATACGGTATTGGCTTTACCTGCTACACTAACTTTCAATATATTAAGTATAAAACAAAACAGACAAGCACCGATTGCTAAAGGTATCTGCATTCCTTCAAAAATAGGGAATCCTACGCTTAGATAAGTAGCCACATAAATTGCAGCAAATGCTATTCCTACGACATTAGCATTAAGGTAACCCCATGCGGAAATAAATCCCCATATTTTACCTTGTTTTTCTGTTTTTCCAAGTGATTTTGTAGGAAAGACAAAAACGCCGCCTGATTTGGGATAAATCGTAGAAAGCTCCGCGATTTGTAGACCGTACATAAGAAGAACTATAGCAGCTATAATCCATGAAATAATAGCTGCTGGACCTGCATAATAGATTGTCATTCCCGATAATGAGAAAATAGCACTACCTATCATTCCACCAACAATAATAGTAACACATGCTACTAAACCAAGAGAACCTTGTTGATTATTATTCTTAGAATTAGACACAAAAAAACCTCCTCATATTTGTTGACTAAATATTTATTTAACATATCTAGTAACAATCACCGATTAAGGAGGTAAATTGCTATATTTTATATTATCTATTCAACATCATTTAAAAACTGAGCTGTATCAAGATCAGTCACTAATGAATTAATATATCCGCCTCTTAATGCTCCAAGAATTGCTGGAATCTTAGACTTTGATCCAGCTACCCCTAAACGTAATGGTATATTAAAGAAATCATCTAAATCAACATTAATGACACGCTCGTCAAGTGGTGTTTTTATGGCTTTTCCATCTTTATCAAAAAAATGTGCACATATCTCTCCAACAGCATTATTACGAATACAATATTCATAATCTTCTTTTTCCATGTTAGGTAAGATTGTTTTACTTGTCGCATCTCCGATTCCTACAACAGCAATAGAACAGGATTTTATTACATTATATGCTTCATAGAAAAAAGGCTCGTTTATTATAGCTTCTCTAAGTTTTGGATTATTTACTAAAACCGGAGCATAAAGTAACGTGGATGCAGCATGTATTTTTTCGCTAAAACGATGAACTATATCATCAACCTTTATTTTAGTTTGTTGATTATTCCATCCTCCCATTAATTGAGTAACAACAACATTATTAACCTTTACGACAGGCATGTAATCAACTAAAGCTGACATACTTCTTCCTCTAGAAAAGCCGATGATATCTCCTTTACTAATAATACCCGCTAGATAATTAGCAGCAGTCTTTCCTATTTCTTCATAAACATTCTCTTCAGATATATTACCAGATATTCTGACTGCTTTTAGACCGTATTTCTGTTCAAGCTGTGTTTCTAATCCGAGATTTGTCTCATCAACACCTTCAATAGTAATACGAACGATACCCATTTTAATACATTTACTCAACATTCTATTAACGCGTTGACGTGATATATTCATATTCTGGGCAATCTCTTCTTGAGTAAGACCAGATTTATAGTAATAATTGGCTACTCTTATATAATCCAAACGGGAATTTCCGAAAACATTATCATTAGTCATCTTATAACACCACTCCATTTTATAAATAATATAATATAATTTTAGCTAATTATCTCACTTATCGATGATAAATGCAACTATGTAGTATACTGCATTTACGCATTTATCTAGTTACCAAATATATATTTTATAAAATACAGTGTTTACTTAAATACCCCAAAACTCAAATTTATCTATTGCATTTTACAATAATACGATATGTTAATGGATCAATAGCCTTTTCAAATGCTTTTTGTATATCATTAATATTTATCTCATCGGATATTAGATCGGATACATTGATAAGATTGTATGATAATAACCTTGTAGAAGTTAAGAAATCAGAAGTACATGGATTCACAGCTCCAGTGATAATCATTTCTTTTGAATGGACTTTGTTGACATTTAGATCTATTGGATTATCTGGATGAAAAGAACTGTACATTATAACTCTTCCTAGCTTTCCTACCATTTCAACACTGTCAGCAGCTAATTGTGATATTGCGGCTGTGCAAAATACCACATCTGCACCACGTCCTTCAGTCAATGTTTTCACTTGTTCTATTGCATTGGTCTCATTAGAATTAATGACTATGTCAGCACCTAACTTCCTAGCAACATCTAATCTTCCTTTATTGATATCACATGCAATTACTCTAGCACCCCTCAGTTTTGCTAATTGTATATGAAATCCTCCCATTATACCCACACCGATAACTACTACATCATTACCTAATTCAACTTTCGCGTTGTTGATACTATGTACACAGCACGCTAATGGTTCTGTTAGTGCTGCATGTGACATATTAATGTCATCTGCTAATCTATAAACTCTTTTTGCATCTACCAACATATATTCTGACAATCCACCTGGACCGACAAAACCCTCATGTATAGAAGTTCTAAAGGATTGAACACATTGATTTTCTAATCCTTTTCTACAATAATAGCACTCACCACAAGATGTTAATAAAAATACTGCTACTTTATCACCCACTTTTACATTTTTTACATTTTCACCAATAGATTCTATAGTTCCTGCTACTTCATGCCCTCCAGCAAAAGGATATCTTTTCATTACACCTTTGTATACTCTTTGTTCTAGAGTACATATTGCACATGCATCTACTTTAATAAGCACTTGTTTATCTTGTGGCTGTTTCAACTCTAGTTCATGTGTTGTTACTTCTTTTTCATTAGATATGACGTTAACCTTATATTTGCTCATGTCTTCATTCTCCTTTCCAACTAAAACTTAGGATTCAATTCTTTTAGCGCAGCGTCTACACTACAATCTTCATGTATTAGTTTAGCTATGGCAGCTGCATATCTTGCAGGATTATCATGTCCCCATATGTTACGTCCCATTGCCACTCCTGCTCCCCCTGCTTCCATGGCATCTTTTATCTCTTGCAACAATACACGTTCCGGAACTTTCTTGGAGCCTCCTAGAATAACGACAGGTGCATACACGCTTTCTGTTAATTCTTTAAATGTTTCTTTATCTCCTGTATATATAGTCTTTATTATGTCTGCTCCGAATTCTGTACTCTGTCTACATGAGAACATAATATTTTCTGGAGTCCTTGAGTCTTCCCCACCTTCAAATCCTCGTGGTAATGCTTCTGCTGTAACAGGAATTCCCCATTTATGAGCACTCAATATATTACGAGTCAAATTACTTAATATTTCATTTTCGAATTTGGAACCAGGAAATCCCATAGTAATTATGGAATCTGCACCTAACCTGAGAGCATCTTCTGCTGTTACTACTGTTTGTAATGGTTTTGAATGGTCACCTAAGAATGATACTCCTCCATCAATACGAAGTATTATCCCTTTTCCAAGAAAATCCCCTGCAAATTTTTCAGTTAATCCAACAGTAGTCAGAAAAGCATCTGCTCCTGCTTCTGCTATCTCTCTTATAACTTTTCCTGGTTTTTTTAAGGCTGGTAGCACGTTAAAGTTGGAACCGTGGTCCATAGCCATGATAAAAGTTTTTTTGTCCGGTCTGAATATGTGATTCATCCTGCATGTTGTGTTAGTCATAATAAAACCTCCCTGTTCATGTGTTACATTTGCTCATTAATTGTTATTTTGTAACTTGTTTATATCTTAGCACCCTATTGAGCATTTGTCAACATATAATTACTTTTGTAACAAATTATAAGCTCTTTATTATATAAAAAAGCTAAACATCTACAACATTCAACTTATTGTAGCGTTCAGCTTCTAGTTCATATGCTCAAGAAACAAAAGTTTACTATAAAATAAAAAAATAGCTCCAAAAAGCAAACTATATAATTAGTTTTCTTTTGGAGCTATAATCTTTTAACTACTATTTATTTATTACAATATTAATTCATTACTTAATGGAGTTGATAATGAATTCTGTTATGACTTTAGCTACTTCACCTCTTGTTGCATTACCTTGAGGGTCGAATTCATTGTTATTCTTTCCTTTGATAATTCCCCATTTTTTCATTTGTTTTACTGCATTTTTTGCATAATTACTGATTTCTTCATCATCAGTAAATTTATTATTCTTAGTTACATCGTTAAGATCTTTATTGGTTTTCTCAACATAATTTACAAGTATTGCTGCCATTTGTTCACGTGTTACATTCTCATTTGGTGCGAATTTATTGTTTCCTACTCCATTGACAATACCTTTTTCTTTTGCCCATTGAACGTAAGTTCCATAATAATCGTTGATGTCCACATCTGAGAATCTTGTTTCTGAATATCTGCTTGTATCAATTCCTTCTAAACGACCTAAAACAGTAACGAACATTCCTCTAGTCATAGTCATTTCTGAGTTGAATACTTTATTACCTGTACCACTAAATAGATTTCTTGCAGCAACAAAGTTAATATAATCTTTAGACCACTTAGTAGAAATATCATTGAATTCAACATCATTATATCCTATAACATAAGTTGAGAAATCGGATGTTTTGAATGTGATTTTTCCTGATTCTTCGTTATAATAACAATCTTTTACTAATTCAAATTTCCCGTCCTCACTTATATGGTTGATGACTATATTTTGAGGATTCTTATCTTTAGTTAACTCATAAGGTATACTTATTGTCACTTCTGAATTATCAACATTTGAAATATTTTCGTTGTTTGATGCTACCTCAAACTTATAAATAGGATATTCATTGACAGCTTTTTGTACTTTATCTGTTAATTCTTTTTTATCAACAGCCTGTGCTGTAACATTAAGCTTTAATCCTTCGGCTTGATTGATTATATTTTTCAAAGCATCATTACTGAATTTAATATCTGCAACTTCTGTTGATAACAATACATCTGCTTTTGTTTCTTCAACAATTTTATTAATATTGATTTTATTAAATTCTACATTTGATTCCTTGATATTTTTACCTTTGCTATCTTTAGGAAGTTCAGATGTAAATTCAATCACAGATTCATATTTATCTTGTGAGTTGTTTTCTTCTAATTCTTTTATACTAGCAACTACTTCATTCACAGTATTACCTTTAACTTTTAAAATTGCAGTGTCTTTTGTTATATCAGCTGTTTGTGATATGTTTTGAGATATTAAAGTTGTTTCTATATCAGAATTAGTTTTAACAACAGGTTTATTGACTGATACAGTTGGTTCTGCTGGTTTTGTAGGTCTTGTTGGTCTTGATGGTCTTGATGGTTTATCAGGATGTGTATTTTCTTCCTTCCATTTACCATAAAGATTCATACTAGATGTTATAATACTATCTTCATCAAATATTTTTGTTAATTCAGTATCTGTATACCAACCTTCAAATGTGTAACCTTCTCTTACAGGTACACTTGGAAGAGTAATGGTTGAACCACTTATTACATTAGCTGAATGATATATTTCTGTGTCTTCACCTGTCTTATAGAAATCAACTGTGTAATACTCTATTTCTTTATTCCATTTACCATAAATATTCATATTAGATGTTATAATACTATCTTCATCAAATATTTTTGTTAATTCAGTATCTGTATACCAACCTTCAAATGTGTAACCTTCTCTTACAGGTACACTTGGAAGAGTAATGGTTGAACCACTTATTACATT